>CAYHSN010000307.1:3161-4676 GCA_964359235.1 uncultured Vicinamibacterales bacterium
CGCTTGATGACCTTGGCGATCGACGCCGCGCCGACGCGGATCAGGTTCGCGAGGTCCCCGCGCACCAGCACCGCGTCCATCTGCTTGCCGGGCTCGAGGCTGCCGACTGTCGCCTGGCGATCGAGTGAATACGCCGCGTTGATCGTCGCACCGACGAGCGCCTCCTCGAGCGTCAGGTTCATCGCGAAGCAGGCGAGCGCCATCGCGAAGGGGATCGAGGGCGAGAAGCCGCCACCCGGGTTGACGTCTGTCGCGAGCGCCACCGGCACACCCGCCGCGATGAGATCGCGCGCGGGCGCGTAGCGGCCGAGTTTGAGATAGAACGCCGCCGCCGGCAGGAGCGTCGCGACCACGCCGTGCTCGGCCATCGCGCGGATCCCTTCGGGCGGCACGTAGATCAGATGATCGGCCGAGCGCGCGCCGACCGCGGCCGCGACGCGCGCGCCGCCGCTGGCCGCCAATTCGTCGGCGTGGATGCGCGGCTTGAGTCCCGCGCGCACGCCGGCGCGAAGAATCTCGTCTGACTCCTCTGGCGTGTAGACGCCGGTCTCGCAGAACACATCGCACCATTCGGCGAGGCCGTCGCGCGCGACGGCCGGAATCATCTCGCTCAGGACCAGGTCGACGTACTCGCGCCGCCGGTCGCGGTATTCGGGAGGGACCTCATGCGCGCCAAGGAAGGTCGGCACGAGATCGATCGGATGCTCGCGATCCAGACGGCGGACCACGCGCAGCATCTTGAGTTCGGCGTCCAACTCCAACCCGTACCCGCTCTTCGCCTCGCACGTCGTCGTGCCGCAGCGCAGCATGTCGTCGAGGCGTGCCTGCGTCTCGGCGGCGAGCGCGTCTTCGCTCGCGTCTCGCGTGGCGCGGACCGTGGACAGAATGCCGCCGCCTTCGGCGGCAATCTGCGCGTAAGTTGCTCCCGCCAGCCGGCGCCGCAATTCTTCCAGGCGGTTGCCCGCGAAGACCACGTGCGTGTGCGCGTCAATGAAGCCGGGAACGAGCGCGCAGTCCGCCGCGTCGATGACCCGCGCATCGGCCGATGGCGTGACCTGACGGTCGCACTCGGCTGTCGTTCCAACGAAGACAATGGCGCCGCGGTGCGCGGCGAGGGCGCCGTTTGGAATCTCGCCGGCGTCGGCCTGTGCGGCGCCGCGGCGCGGGGCCGGTCCAGCGCACGTGAAGATCGATCGGGCGTGGCGGATGATGAGGTCGGCCGTGGGCATGGAACCCGCGAGGTCAGTGCCGTAGGGGCCGAGCTTGCCTGCCCTGAGCCAGTCGAGGGGCTCGGCCCGATCAGCGGCTGAGTATAGCGGAAAGGCGCTCGCGCAGGCCGGGGGCGGTCAGACCCCCGAGCCGCACACGCTTGTCGCGTGCGCGGTCGCCCGACACGATCACGAGGTCAACCCCGCCTGGGCCCTCGGTCAGTGTCAGCCCGTCAATCCCCAACCTTCAGTCCTCAGAGCCTGAGAAGAAATCCGTAGCGCAGGCCTTTCAGGCCTGCTTTGTCGG
>CAYHSN010000308.1:0-4651 GCA_964359235.1 uncultured Vicinamibacterales bacterium
CACCGAACATACGCCACCGCGTCAATCTCCACCCGCAGCCCCGGCACAGGGAGCGCCGCCACCTGCACGGTCGTTCGCGCGGGGCGATGGCCCGCGAACATGCGCTCGTAGACGGCGTTCATCTGCTGGAACTCGCGCATGTCGACGATGAAGACGCCGCAGCGCAGCACGTGCTGCAGGCTGGAGCCCGCCGCGTCGAGAATCGCCGCGACGTTGTTCAGCACCTGCTCGGTCTGTGTCTCGATGTCGGGACCGGCCAGCGTGCCGGTCGCCGGATCGGTCGCGCCCTGGCCGGACACGAAGATCAGGCGCTCGAACATCATGCCGGGCGTGTACGGGCCGACGGGCTTAGGCAGTCTGTCGCTCAAAACGGGACGGTGCATGAAGAGACCTCCGGTCGGGGGGTGAATGCTTGCCGTTCGGGTGGCTACTTGGTTACTGGCTACTCGTTCCTCGTTCCTCGTTCCTCGTTCCTTCTTCTTTCATCCCGTCCCACATCACCCTGACCGCGGCCTTCAGGCGTTCGGTGTGCTCCTCGTACAGCTTCTCCGACGCGGCCGCGCCGTCGGGCGGCGGGTCGAGTGGCGGGCCGAACTGGAGTCTCACGCGCACGCCGCTCCACGGCCAGAGCGCGGACCACTGCAGGGGACGGCTCCGCGCCCAGATGTCGTAGAGCCCGTCGATCGCCACCGGCACGATCGGCACGCGCAGGTACGTCGAGAGGATCGCGGCGCCTTTCTTGAACACCCGCGGCACGCCGTCGATCGACCGCTGGCCTTCGGGGAAGAGCACGAGCACCTTGCCGTGGCGCAGGCCGAACGCGCCGGCCTGCATCGCGCGCAGCAGGTTCGAGTCGGCATCGACGGGGACGACGTTGACGAGCCTGGCGAGACGCCGCCGGAACGGCGTCGCGAAGTACTCGCTCGCGCCGACGAAGAACAGGTTCCTGAACGCGCGAAAGGGGAGCAGACTGACGAGCACGAACACGTCCAGGTAGCTCTGATGGTTCGGGCTGATGAGAAACGCCCCGTGTTTCGGCACGTGCCGGCGCCCGCGCACGTCGAGGCGCAGCAGGACCAGGGCCACGAGATACCAGAGCTTCACGAACACGAAGAAGAACAGCGCGACCGCGGTCTTCCGCTTCAGCAGCTCCAGGAAGACGGGATCGTCCTCCGGCGCGGCGGCGAGCAACTGATCCCAGACGAGCGCGGGCGGCCCGCCCGGCTGTGCGTCGGTGGCGCCGCTCGGCCGCACGGCCTCGACGAGCTCGCGCACCGTGTAAACGGCCTGCGCCTTCTCCTGCGCCACGCGCGTCTGGAAGACCTGCTCGAGCCGTGCGAGCAGCTCGACGCGCTCCATGGAATCGAGCCCGAGATCCAGCTCGAGATTGGCGCCCGGGTGCACGGCGACGTCCGGGCCGGTCACCTCGCCGATCGCCCTGAGCGCCGCGGCGACGTGGGGATCCGCCGACCACGCGAGATCCTCAGGGTTCCACGCTCTGCCGGCCTCTTCGCTCTTCGCGCGGCTCGCGAGCACGCGTTTCTCGATCTCGAAGCGCTTCAGCTTGCCGGTGGTCGTGCGCGGCAGCGCCTCGAGCGAGATCTCGTATCCCTGGATGCGTTTGTGGCTCGAAAGCTGGACCGACAACCCCTCGAGCTCGAACCGTACGATCTCGCCCGTGTTCACGATGCGGCGGTCGCGCATGAGGTCGAGGTCTGGCACGACGACGGCATGCAGGCGTTCGGCGGCGGGCTCGCCTTCGCGCGCGATTCCGAGCACGCAGATCTCGCGGATGAACGGCGACTGCCGGTAGTGCGCCTCGATCTCCTCAGGGTAGAGGTTCTTGCCCGACGAGAGGACGATGATCTCCTTGCTCCGGCCCGTGATGTGCACACGGCCCGCCGCGTCGACGTAGCCGAGATCGCCCGTGTACAGCCAGTCGTCTCGAAGCGCCGCGGCGGTGGCGTCGGGCCGTTCGTAGTAGCCGCGCATGACGATCGGTCCGCGAATGGCGACCTCGCCGTCGCGCCGCTCGCCGCCGGTCGACGCGACGGGCACGATCCGGATGTCGATGCCCGGCAGCGGCTGGCCGACCGAGTCGAGATGGCGATCGCCCGGCCGCGTGAGCGTCGCCGCCCCGGCGCATTCGGTCAGGCCGTAGGCCTGAATGATGTTGAAGCCGAGGCGGGAGAGATCGCGGTTGATGGCGGGATCGAAGCGCGACCCGCCGGTGACGAGCAGGCGCATGCGCCGGCCGAGCACGCGGTGGACGCGGGAGAAGAACAGCCTGCCGAGGTTGAGCCGCAGGATCGCGCGCGACCAGCCGTTCAGCGCAACGAGCACGCGGAACGCGACGCGCTCGAGGCGCCCGGCCGCCGAGACTTCCTGCATCACGCGCTGGTGGATCAAATAGAAGAACTGCGGCACGCAGCAGAACGCGCTGATCCCGCGCTCGTTGAGCGCGCGCAGGAGCTCCGTCGTGTTGACCGTCTCGAGAAAGACGACCTTCGCGCCGACGGCGAACGGGAGCAGCAGGTTGGCGAGCTGCGCGAGCGCGTGGAAGAGCGGCAGCACGCCGAGAATCGCGTCGTGCTCGTCGATGTGCAGCACGCGGAAGACGGCCTCCTGCTCGGCGAGCAGGTTGGCGTGCGTGAGCATCACGCCCTTGGGATCGCTCGTCGTCCCCGACGTGTAGAGGATCACGGCGACATCGTCGCCCGTCGCCGGACACGGCGGAAGTTTCTCGGATGGGGCGGGTCCCGATCCGTTCCAGACATCGTCCAGGCTGGCGAGGCCGTCCGACCGGCCGAAGAGCAGGACCGGCTCCGAGCGCCCGCCGGTTGCCGACGCGAACGCCTCGACCGCGTGCGCCGCGGTCTGCAGGTAGCGCGGCGTCGTGAAGAGCACGCGCGCGCGACAGCTCCCGAGCAGCGCCGCCACCTGGCCGGCCTTGTACGCCGTGTCGAACGGCACCGCGATCGCGCCGAGACGCAGGATCGCGTAGTAGGCGGCGCACCAGCGCGCGTCGTTGTCGGCCAGAATGGCGCAGCGATCGCCCGCGCGGCAGCCGCGCGCGGCGAGCCACACGGCCGCCTGCCCGACCATGCGCTCGAGCTCGTCGTACCGGAACGACTCCAGGCGGTCGCGCCGCTGGACCTCGACGGCGATCTTTTCCGGGAAGCGCGCGGCCGTCGTCGCGAACTGCTCGTAGAAGTTGCTCATCGTGCGGCGGTCAGATGGGGGAGGATATCACAGGGACTGCGGGGGCTGGGGACTGAAGGCTGAGGACTGGAGACTCAGGACTGACGACTGACGACTGGGTGCAAGGGTGCACGGGTGCCACGCCACGTGCAACGTACGGCGCGCACGGTGCATAATCGCACGTGCAAGGAGGACCCATGAAGCCATCGCGACGGTCGTTCCTCAAGGCGGGATCGCTCGTGCCGCTCGCCGGCGCTGCAACCTCGAGTCTGGCCGCACCGGCGCCGGCGCATGCTGTCTTCGATCCGTGGGTCGAAGTGCCTGCACCGAGCGCGTCGGCCTTTGACCCGTGGGTCGAGGTGCATCCGGGCAACCTGCGCCACAACGTCGCGGAGATCCAGCGCCGCGTGGGCGGCCGCCCGATCCTCGCGGTCATCAAGAACAACGGCTACGGCGGCGGCGTGGTCGAGATCGGGCGCGCCCTCGATACGCTCGGTGCCGTCGCGGGCCTCGCCGTCGTCAAGCTGCAGGAGGCGACGGCGCTGCGTGACGGAGGTGTTCGCAAGCCGATCCTGCTGATGGGACCCTTCGACGAACGCGATCTCGAAGACGCGGCGACGCGCGACATCATGCCGATGGTCTACACGCCCATCGGCGCGACGCTCGACAGGCTCGCCGCGAAGCTCGGCCGGCCGGTGCGCCTCCACATCTGCGTCGACACCGGCATCGGCCGCGTCGGCGTGCCGTATCGCGACGCCGCGCCGCTCATCCGCGATCTGGCGAGTCGCAAGTCTGTCGCGATCGAAGGGACGATGATGACGTTCACCGAAGATCCGAATTTCGATCGCGAGCAGTTGAAACGGTTTCAGACGCTGTGCGAGTCGCTGGAGCGCGAAGGTGTCAGGCTCGGACGCAGACACGCCGCGTCGAGTTTCACACTGTTCCAGCATCCCGACGCGTTCTTCGACATGGTGCGGCCCGGCATGGCGGTCTTCGGCGTCTACTCCGAACAGGAGTTCCGGCGAGCCGGCGTCATGGACCTCCGGCCTGCGCTCGCGCTGAAGACGCGCGTCGCGTACGTGAAGCAGCTCAGGCAAGGTGAAAGCGCCGGCTACAACCGCGCCTACCTGGCCGGCCGGGACGTCTGGGTCGCCACGCTCCCCGTCGGCCACACCGACGGCTGGCCGCGCGTCGCCGCAAAAGGCGCACGCGTGCGCATCGGCGGCGCGCTCTATCCGGTCGTCGCTTCGGTCTCGGCCAGCCACACCATCGTCGAGATCGGCGAGGAGCCGCGCGTGCGGATCGGCGATCAGGCGACGCTCTTCGACTGGCAGGACGGCTCACGGCCCGAGGACGTGGCGGCGGCCTGTGGCGCCTCGGTGTACGACCTCACCATGCACATGAATCCGCTGCTGCCGCGACGGGTAATGACCACGGAATGACCACGGAA
>CAYHSN010000309.1:0-1226 GCA_964359235.1 uncultured Vicinamibacterales bacterium
CTGCACGGGCATGCAGTTCAACTTGGCGCTCAACTAGGGGGGGCGGGCGGTGATCGTCGACGCGGCGCGCCGCGCAATCGAGCTGGGTCTCAAGCCTGAGGAACTCGACGAGCGGCGCTTCGCCGATCTCGTCTACACGGCGGGCCAGCCCGATCCGGACCTGCTCATCCGCACGAGCGGCGAGATGCGCATCAGCAACTTCCTGCTCTGGCAGATCGCGTACGCCGAGATCTGGGTGACCGAAACGCTCTGGCCCGATTTCCGGCAGCGCCATCTGTTCGAGGCCATCCTTGCCTACCAGAAGCGGGATCGCCGGTACGGCGGCATCACGCAGCCGGCGATCGCCGGGCGCTGACCCGCCGCGGCCGCGCCACGCGGGCCCACACCCATGACCCGCATCCTGAGCGCCCTGCTGCTGCTGCCCCTCGTCCTCGGCACGATCTGGTTCCTGCCGCCGGTCGCCACGCTCATCCTGGCCGAGATCGCGCTCGTGCTCGCGTTTCTCGAGTACGCGGATCTCGCCGCTCGCCTCGACGCGACGTTTCCGCGCGTGGTCGCGGGCGTCGCGACGATGGCCTGCTGCGCAGCGCTCGGGGGGTGGGGCGCGCCGACCGAGGCCGTGCTGCTCGCCGCACTCGTGGCGGTCGCCGCGATCGCCGTCGGCGCGGGCCGCATTGGGCCTGAGACTCTGCGCGGCGTCGCGGCCGCGCTCTTCGCGCCGCTCTACCTCGGCCTGCCGCTCGGCGCGTTCGTCGCCGTGCGGACGTTCCACGGCCGCGAGGCCGTGCTGCTCCTGATGCTCGTCGTCATGGCGAGTGACACCGCGCAGTACTATGGAGGACGGCTGTTCGGCCGGCGCCCGCTCGCGCCGGCCATCAGCCCGAAGAAGACCGTCGAAGGCGCGATCGCGGGCATCGTGACCGCGCCGATCCTGATGCTGATCCTCGGACAGCGTTGGCTCGCCGGCATCAGCGCCACCAACCTCGTCCTGCTCGGCGCGACCGTCGCCGCGCTCGGCATCGTGGGCGATCTCTTCGAGTCGCTGCTCAAGCGCAGCGCGGGCGTGAAAGACAGCTCGAGTCTGATTCCCGGCCACGGCGGCCTGCTCGATCGGATCGATAGCTGGCTCTTCGCCGCGCCGGCGTATTACGTGTTTCTGCGCTACGGGTTGGTTTTCTCGTGAAAAGAATCGCCATCCTCGGCTCGACCGGCTCGATCGGCACCAG
>CAYHSN010000309.1:1326-4643 GCA_964359235.1 uncultured Vicinamibacterales bacterium
GTTTTCTCGTGAAAAGAATCGCCATCCTCGGCTCGACCGGCTCGATCGGCACCAGTGCGCTCGCCGTGATCGACGCGCACCGGGATCGCCTGCAGGTTGTCGGTCTCGCCGCCGGCGAGAACGCCGAGCGATTCGTGGAGCAGGTCGAGCAGTACCGGCCGCGCGCGGTCGCGATGGCGTCCGACGCGGCGCTCGCCGACGTGCGGTCGGCCCTTCGCGCGCGCAACGGTTGGGATGTCGACGTCGCGAGCGCGGGCAACGACGGTCTCACCGCCGTCGCCACGCATCCCGATGTCGACATGGTGCTCTGCGCCTCGTCCGGCACCGCGGCGCTCGAGGCGGTGCTGGCGGCGATCGAGGCGGGCAAGGCCGTCGCGCTCGCGAACAAGGAAGTGCTCGTGATGGCCGGACGCCTCGTCATGGACGCCGCGCGCCGCAAGAACGTGCCGATCCTGCCCGTCGACAGCGAGCACAACGCCATCCATCAGTGCCTGCACGGACGACGCTCGGAGGAAGTGCGGCGGCTGATCCTCACGGCGTCCGGCGGTCCGTTCCGCGGCCTGTCGGCCGACGCCCTGCGTGTGGTCTCGGCCGAAGACGCGTTGCGGCATCCGACGTGGAAGATGGGGCCGAAGATCACGATCGACTCGGCCACGCTCATGAACAAGGGCCTCGAAGTCATCGAGGCGCACTGGCTCTTCGGCGTCTCCGCCGATCGCATCGATGTCGTGGTGCATCCGCAGTCGATCGTGCACTCGCTCGTCGAGTTGCGCGACGGCTCGGTCATCGCGCAGCTCGGTGTGACCGACATGCGGCTGCCGATCCAGTACGCCTTTTCGTATCCCGACCGCTGGGATCCGCCCGTCCCGTCGCTCGACCTCGCGCACCTCGGACGGTTGGATTTCGAACACCCCGACTTCGACCGGTTCCCTTGCCTCGCCCTTGCGTTTCGGGCGCTCCGCGCCGAGGGCGCCCTGCCGATCGTCCTGAACGCCGCCAACGAGGTGGCGGTGGGAGCGTTTCTCGAAGGACGCGTGCCGTTTGGGACCATCCCGGCGGTGATCGGCCGAACCATGGACGCCTGCGAGGCGTCCTACCAGTCGGGCGTGGACTCGCTCGCCGGGATCCGCGAGGTCGACCGCTGGGCACGCGCCTATTCCGCTGAACTCGTGGCCGGGTTAGAATTACTTTAGGGTGGTGTGGTGACGAGCATCCTGGCGTTCCTCTTCGTCCTGGGCGTGCTGATTTTCGTCCACGAGTTCGGCCATTTCCTCATGGCCCGGCGGCACGGCGTCCGCGTCCTCACGTTTTCGCTCGGCTTCGGTCCAAGACTGCTGAGTGTTCGCCGCGGCGACACCGACTACTGTGTGAGCGCCATCCCGCTCGGCGGCTACGTCAAGATGGCCGGCGAGAACCCGGACGACGAGCGGACCGGCAAGAACGACGAGTTCTTGTCGAAGTCCAAATGGCAGCGGTTCCAGGTCCTGGCCGCGGGACCGGCGATGAACATCCTGCTGTCGATCGTCGTGCTCACCGTCGTGCTCTACCAGGGCGCCGACGTGCCCGCCTACGAGCAGGAGCCGCCGGTGATCGGCAAGGTGCTCGACGGCTCGGCCGCCTCGCGCGGCGGCATGCTGGCGGGTGACCGTATCCTCACGATCGAGGGCAAGCCCGTCGAGAACTGGGAACAGCTCTTCATGGCGGTCGTGCCGAAGGCGAACCGCGAGGTGCGGATCGTCGTGCGGCGCGGCGGCAGAGAGATCGGCCTCGCCGTCACGCCCGCGGCGCAGACCAAGTTCGAGATCGGCGATCTCGGCGTGCTGCCCGAGATGCACCCGCAAATCGTCAGCGTGGCGCCGGCGAGTCCCGCCGAGCGCGCAGGCCTGCGGAAAGGCGACGTCGTCGTCGCGGCGGGTGGCCAGGCTGGTGTTTCCCGCGAAACGCTCATCGACCTGATCAAGGCGCACGACAAGAGACCCCTCCCGCTCGAGATCCGGCGCGGGAACGAGCAATTCGACGTCGCCGTCACGCCGGAACGCAGCGACGACGTGGTGAAGATCGGTGCGGTGCTGAGTCCGCTGGAGCTGCACACGATCGAGCCCGATCTCTTCCAGGCGGCCAGGATGAGCGTCGCGAAGAACTGGGAGTGGACGCGGCTCATCGGCCAGACCGTCGTCGGGCTCTTGACGCGGGAGACGTCCGTCAAGCAGCTCATGGGCCCGGTCGCGATCGCGGAGTTGTCGGGCGGCGCGGCCGCGCTCGGCTGGATCGCGCTCTTCAACGTGATGGCGATGATCAGCCTCAACCTCGGCCTGCTGAACCTCCTGCCGATCCCCGTGCTCGACGGTGGCCACATCGCGATCATGGCGGTCGAGGGCCTCTTCCGCCGCGACTTCAGCCTGCGGGTGAAAGAGAAGCTGCTGCTCGTCGGCTTCGTCTTCCTGCTCATGTTGATGGCGACCGTCATCTACAACGACCTCACGCGCGTGCAGTGGCTCCAGAACCTGATGTTCTGGAGATAGGGCCTGTCCACGCGATAGGTCACTCCGGTTCACGCGCGCGCATCGGCCTCCGCGTTTCCCCTCGGTCTTCCGGGCACTTTCTCGTGGCATGCGCCTTGTCTTCAGCAGTCGTAGCGCCGGACTTCAGTCCGGCCCTCGCGGCCGCCGGAGGTTGGCCATGCGCACTCGACATCTCGTCGCCGCCGCGGTCTTCTTCCTCGTGGTCTGCCCGCTCGCCGCGCGCGCGCAGGAACGTCCGCTCACGTGCGATCCGGCGCGTCTCGACCCCGAGAGCTATCGCCTGACGACCGAAGCGCAGGCGCTCAACGTCGCGCGCCCGCGCTACCGGTGGTGGGACGCGTTCGCGATCGGCAAGCACATCGACGATCTGGCCGACTTGAACGAGACCGCGGTCGAGTTCGCGGAACGCGCGCGCAGACTCGATGACGCGAACCTGCTCGCGCACGGGATCCTGGCGCGGCAGTACGTCGTGCTCGGTGAAGACGCGCGCGTCGCAAGCGGAAGGAACTTCGCGAGATCAAGATGAGCCTGCACGGCCAGACCGGCGACATCGAGATGTATCCGTCCTACGACGGCGCCCGCTTCACCGGCTATCGCGGCATCGGCATCGGTCCGGCGCTGTATCAGGAGCGCGTTCGCCGCACGCTGGTGAAGTTCTTCGACCCCGAAGGGCGCATCGCGCTGCCGAAGCAGGGCCGCGGCGCGGGGTGGTAGGCCATGACCGCGGAATGACCACGGAAGGACCGCGGAAGGACCGCGGAAGGACCACGGAAGGACCGCGGAAGGACCACGGAA
>CAYHSN010000310.1:0-4636 GCA_964359235.1 uncultured Vicinamibacterales bacterium
AGTGAAGTAAAACCGAACCGGGCCGCGCTGAGCTTTGAGCGGCACGGCAGCAGAGAAAAACATGAAGTATGTAAACTCGGATACGGGCGTTGAGATCGAGCTGACGGGACTGACGGAAGAGAAGACGAAGTTTTATCGGCAGGCCCTCGAGAAATTTCGCAAGAACGTGGACTGGCTGGTCTTCGAAGAGTTTGTCTTTGGCCCAATGTCCCCGCTCTACTCCGAGCGGAAATCCAGCCTGCAGGTGATCGAGGATCCGCTTTACCTCGCGCTGGAAGACATGTGGCTGCAGCTCGGCGTACAGCAGGGCATGGTCAAAGCGGAGACCACGCAGGAGGATCACGCCGTTGGCGAGAGGGGGCAAGAGAACAGGGGCCGGCAGGCCGCCGACAGGCCGAACGCCGCGAGAGATCGTCACCTGGCGGCTACCCGTTGATCTTCTTGTGCGCCTCCGGGCCCATGCGAGGCTGGAGCGGCTTCCGGTCACGACCTGGGTAGAGCGGCGGCTTCTCGAAGCGCTTCGTAGCCTTCCAGCAAGCGCCTATGGAGCGAAGCACGGTGCGAACGACCGCGGGTAAGACGCGAGCCGGAGCACCGAGAGTGCTCCTCGGATTCTTGGCTCTGCCCGCCCCGTGTATGTGCGCACGGCGGCACAGACGCGCGGCCACGTGAGTTATTAAAACGCAACGGCTCACCGGTGAAACGCCACTCCGCCTCAAGGGTGAACATCCGATCCAGAGAATCATTCGACGGCTTTCCCGGTGTCAGCCGGCTCGGCGCATGACCGGCTCTCCTGCGGCAATCCCACGTGTCGCTCAGGCCTCGTGCCGCCGGGGACAACGGACGTGGCAGGCGCGGCAATACGGTTTGCCGCACTGCGGGCAGGCGTCCAGGCAGCGCCCACACAGGTAGTGCACGCGATCGTCGCACAGTGACGCCGCGTCTACGGCCGTGTGGCAGCCGTCGCAGCAGCGCCGCTCGAGGCGGCCATCGATGGGGTTCCACGAGAAGAGGACGTCGGCCGCGGCATTCCGGCGAAGCAGCCGGACGGTCAACTGATAGGTCGGAACCCGGCAGGCGAGCACGGCCAGAGGGGCCAGGCGCACCCGCACGCGGTAGCGATCCGCCACGTCGAGGAGGCGGGCCTGATAGATGCGGGCCGTGCCCTCGAGTCGCTGCAGCTCGCGACCCCGCGCCTCGTCGCTCGGTCGCGCCCGCGCCAGCTTCCGGCGGATTTCCCGGTCGACGTCCAGATAATACTCGCGCAGGCGGTGGAGATCGCGGTCGCGCCGGCGAGTCACGCTCTCGAGAAACTCCTGCAGCTCCGGCCGGATGGACGAGGTCGCCGCGGGGATCGCCAGGTCCCACGGCAGGATGACCTCGGCGCCCGCTGCCACGGGGGGCTCCTCATCCGTCAGATCGATGTCCCTGAGCCACGACGCCATCCGCGGAACGGACCGCGTCTGCGGGTTGACCCACACCGTGATGACCCCTCCGGCGCGCTCGTCGGCCAGGATGTCGAACTCGAACAGGAAGCAGAAACACACGGGCAGTGCGGCCGCGTACCCTCGGCAGCGGAAGACGCCGTTCAGGAGGGTCAGACCTCGCGACAGCTCGGCCTCCGGATCGATCGACTTGAGGTTCACGGCCGGACCCTTGACGAACGCGACGCGTCCCACCTCTTCAATCAGGCGCCCCATCCTCTCGACGAGCGGCGAGTCATAGTCGACCAGCACCGCATCGGGAGCGCTGGCGTCCGGCGTGAAGATCAGCCGCTGGTATTCGGCCAGACCGAGCGTGGCCGCGAGTGCCGGCGCCGCCATCACGTCCAGGCCCGACTCACGAGGCTCGACGAGCGCGCCCCGGTGCGAAAGGAGATCGCGCGCGAACTGCTCGATCGGAGAGATCACCGGCTACACCTCGTAGTCCTGGCTGAAGAGGGCGCGGTCGAGTTCGCGCGTCTTCTGGTACCGTGTCTTGGCCAGGACGATCTGCTCGGACAACTGCTCGAACGCGCGCGCCTCCTCGCCGCGCGTGCTGCTCCTGGCCCACACGTCCATGACCAGGCTGGCGAAGTCCTGTTCCTCGTCGAGCTCGCCGAGGATCATCTCGATCTCGCCCGCCACCAGCTCGAACAGGTTGATCTTGTCGTGCAGGATCCGGAGGATCTGTTCCTCGACGCTCCCCGCGAGACAGAAGTTGAAGACGTACACCTCGCGCGTCTGCCCGATCCGATGGACGCGGCCCACGCGCTGCTCGATCGCCGCCGGGTTCCAGGGCAGGTCGTAGTTGATCACGGTCCGGCAGAACTGGAGGTTTCGTCCCTCGCCGCCGATCTCGCTCGACAACAGGATCTCGGCGCGCTCCTGGAAGTCGCCAATGGCCGCGTCCTTCTCGGATGCGGTCAGACCGCCGTGAAACACGGCGACGCGAAACCCCTCGGCTGCGAGCGCCTGCTCGAGCTCCGCGAGCGTGGCCCGGAACCGCGTGAAGACGATCTTCTTCTCGGCAGAACGCCGCGCCAGGTCGATGAGCGTCGTCGTCTTGGCCGAGACGCCCACCCGATCGAGACGTGCGACGATGGGCGCGAAGCCGTCCAGCTCCACGCCGGTGTCGCGGTCACGAAGGCCGTAACGCAGCGCCGACGGGCTGCTGCCCGCCTGCATCTGCAGCATCATGAGGCGCCAGCGCTCCGCCGCGCTCGCCGCGGGATACCGATCCCTGACGACGGCCGACAGGCTCGCCAGCACGTCCGCCTCGGCCGCCTCCGGCCGGACAACCTGTGTCGCCGCCAGGCGGCGCGGCAGCTTCAGATCGATGTGCGCCCGGGTGTTCCGCACCATCACCTCGCGCAGCAACGCGCGCAGCTTCTCGCGACGGTCGAGATCTTCGAGCGCCTGCACGCGGCCATAGTCGCGGCGGAACTGCGCCTCGGTTTTCAGGAGGCCTGGCCGCAACAGCAACACCAGGTTGTAGAGCTCGCTGAGATTGTTGCCGACCGGCGTCGCGCTCAGGAGCATCAGGAAGCGCTTCTTCAGGTCGTTGACGAGCTGCCACGCGGCGCTCGCCCGGTTCTTCAGGACGTGCGCCTCGTCCACGATGACCAGGTCGTAGTCGATCTTCGAGAGACGGTCCCGATGTGCCGGCTGCCGCGCCAGCGCCAGGGACGCCACGACGAGCGGCTCGCGCGCCCAGAATTCATCGGGGTGCTGCCGGAACGCCGGTGACTCGGGCGTGACGGGCGTCAGGGCGAACCGATACGTGAGCTCCTCGACCCATTGTCCGACGAGCGACGGCGGCGTGAGGATCAGGGCCTTCCGCACCAGCCCGCGCATCCAGTACTCCTTGAGCGCGAGGCACGCCTCGATGGTCTTGCCCAGGCCGACCTCGTCTGCGAGCAGGACGCGCCCGCGGAAGTCCCTGAGGACGCGCCGCACGGTCTCGAGCTGGTATCGGAAGTGCGAGACGTCTCGCACCGCCCCGAGCGAGAGGAGCTGGTCGAAGCCTTTCTGGAGCCGAAGCGCCGTGTAGTCGCGCCGCAAGAGGACCTCGCGTACCGGTGCGATGTCCGTCGTGGCGACCGACTGCGGGAAGCTGCCGCGATCGACCTCGAACTGCACGCGCACCTCGGGAACCGCGACCTCGGGAAACGGCGGCAGGTCGGGGACAGATGCCGGCACGCCGGCCGGAGTCGGCGCGCCTCGAGCACGACGGGTTGGGTCTTCAGGTCCAGCCTGCCGGGATCGAGACGTGGCACGCGGGACGGCGCTCGCGAGCTCGGACTGTGCCCTGTCAGGGTGTCGCGGCGAAACGCTGGAACGCGCCATAAGGTCGGGCGCGTCGAGATCGAGATCCTCGAACAGCCCGGCCTGCGCGGCCCTCGGGCGCCCTTCGCCCGTGGCGCGCGTCGCCGCGTGTCTCGTCGCCTTGATGCATTCCTGCCTGACGGTGCGGGCCATCGCGCGGAGCAGCTTGAACTCCGGACGCCGCCGGGTCTGGCGCACGAACTCGTCAATCAGGTTTCGGCATCGGTCGAAGCGGCCCGCGCGGAAGGAGGCCACGGCGGCCTGGTAGCTGAGCGGCGGCCACTCGGGCGGCTGCAGCAGCCGCTCGTAGTGAGCCAGGCCCTCCTCGAAGCGGCCTGCCGCGAAGTGCAACTCGGCGAGATGTTCGTGCGCCCGCTGGTGGTTCGGCCGAACCCGGAGGAGCTTGTCAAGCAGCCGCCGCGCCGTTGGGACGTCGCCGCCGTCCCAGGCCCACTGCGCTTCGTCGAGCAGCGCCGTGCACCGATCGGCCTCGAGCTGGCGCCGCCGGGCCGCGCGTCTGGCCCGTTCGCGCCGCTTCGCTTTCGCTTCCCGCCTGCGCGTGTTGTTCATGCGAGGCCGTGGCCATCTTACTATCCAGATGCAGAGGTGGGAAGTGGCCCGATCTCGACATTGCGAGCCAGGGTGACACCGTCGAGGCGGCGAGGGCCAATCTCATCGAGGCGCTGGAGCTCTTCTTCGAGTCAGCGGACCAAACGGAAATCGCTCGCAGGTTGCACACCGAGGTGTTCGTCACGCGGGTCGAGGTAGCGGTTGGGTAGACTGAGGCGCCTTTCCGGCCGCGACGTGTGCAAATCGTGATGCAGAAGCGG
>CAYHSN010000311.1:0-4621 GCA_964359235.1 uncultured Vicinamibacterales bacterium
AGCGTCCGGCTTTAGCCGGACCGGGTCGCCCGTAGCGTCCGGCTTTAGCCGGACCAGATCACCTGTAGGGTCCGGCTTTAGCCGGACCGGGTCGCCCGTAGCGTCCGGCTTTCCTGGCCCGAGCCCTGTCGAGGGCAGCCGGACCGGGTTGAGGTAATAATTGATGTCGGCGCCGTCGGGCGGATTCTGCCCGGCCGCCGGGTCCTCGCCGCTCATCGGCTGCGCCACCTCGATGAAGCGATACGCGGCGCGCGGCTCGAAGAGATGCGCGTTCGCGTTCAGCACCTCAGGCGTGAGCTGACGCAGCGGCGTGACGTCGTCGAGGATGTAGAACCCGCGACCGTAGGTGGCGACCACGAGATCGTTGAAGTGCTCCTGAATCACCAGCCAGTGTACGGGCGCGTGCGGCAGGTTGTTCTGAATCGACAGCCAGTTCTGCCCGTCGTTGTACGAGACGTAAATCCCGTTCTCTGTGCCGGCGTACAGCATGCCTCGCCGCACCGGATCCTCCCGGACGACGTGCACGTAGCTGAGCATCGACTTCGGGATGTCGCCGGAGACCGACTTCCAGGTCTTGCCGAAGTCGGTCGTCTTGTAGATGAACGGATCGCGGTTGTTCATCTGATGGAAGTCCACCGAGACGTAGGCCGTGCCCGCGTCGAACCGCGAGGGCTCGATGTTGCTGACGGTGCCCCACGGCGGCAGATTCGGCATACTCGCCGTGACGTTGGTCCACGTTTTGCCGCCGTCGCGCGTCACCTGCACCAGACCGTCGTTGGTGCCCGCCCAGATGAGGCCCGCCTGCTTCGGCGACTCCGCGATCGCGAAGACGAGCGGCGCGTACTCGACACTCGCATTGTCGGGCGTCAGACCGCCCGAGCTTTCCTGCTTCGACTTGTCGTTGCCCGTGAGATCCGGACTGATGACGGTCCAGCTCTGCCCGCCGTCGGTCGTCTGGTGCACGTACTGGCTGCCGACGTACACCGTGTTGTGATCGTGCGGCGAGATGGCGATCGGGAACGTCCACTGGAAGCGGTACTTCAGATCCTTCGCCGGCCACCCCATCACGCTGTCCGGCCAGACGTGGGTCGACCGCGCGTGCTGGGTCTTCTCGTCGTACCGATCGAGCTGGCCGCCGTAGCAGCCCGACCAGATGATGTTGTTCTCGACCGGGTCGGGAACGGCGAAACCGCTCTCGCACCCGCCGACCGAGTGCCACATGCCGATCGGGATGGCGCCGCCGGTGCGGCTGTTGCTCGGTCCGCGCGTGGACGGCCCGTCCTGCCGGTTGCCGTAGACGTTGTACGGAATCTGGTTGTCCACCGCGACGTGATACATCTGCGCGATGGGCAGCCGCGGCCGGAACCAGGTTTCGGCGCGGTTGACCGAAATCATCGCACCGCCGTCGTTGCCGACGATCTGCCGATTCCCGTCCTTCGGGTCAATCCACATGTCGTGGTTGTCGCCGCCGCCGCGCACGCGCTGTGTGGTCACGCCCCCGTCGATCGACACGCTGAGCTGCACGGCGAGGAAGTACACCTCGTTCGGGTTGTCGGGCGCGACGGCCATCCGGGTGTAGTAGTGCCAGCGCTGCGACAGGTTGTGATCCTGGTTGACCAGCGTCCAGTTGTCGCCGCCGTCGTCCGAGCGCCACAGCCCGCCGTCCTCGGTCTCGATGAGCGCGTAGACGCGGTTCGAGTGGCTCGGCGCGATCGAGACCGCGATCTTCCCCATGGGACCGTTCGGCAATCCGCGCCCGGTGAGTTTCTTCCACGTCACGCCGCCGTCGCGTGACGAATAGAGTCCGCTGCCCGGCCCGCCGCTCGTGCGGCCCCACGTGTGAATTTCGAGCTGCCACATGCCGGCGAAGAGGATCCTCGGGTTGTTCGGATCCATCGCGATGTCCGAACAACCGGTGTTCTCGTCCACGAAGAGCACCTTGTCCCAGGTCTTCCCGCCGTCGGCCGTGCGGAAGACGCCGCGTTCCGGCTGCGGTCCGTAGCTGTGCCCAAGCGCGCACGCCATCACGACGTCCGGATCGCGCGGGTCGATGACGATGCGCCCGATGCGGCCGGTCTTGTCGAGCCCCACGTGCTGCCAGGTCTTCCCGGCGTCGGTCGACTTGTAGATGCCGTTGCCGACCGAGATGTTGCTGCGGATGAACGTCTCGCCCGTGCCGGCCCAGACGATGTTCGGATCGGAGGGCGCGACGGCGAGCGATCCGACCGATGAGACCGGCTGATCGTCGAAGATCGGGGTCCAGTGCGCACCGCCGTCGGTCGTCTTGAAGATGCCGCCCGAAGCCGCGCCGATGTAGTAGACGTTCGGCTGCCCGGGCACGCCGGCGACCGCGATCACGCGGTTGCCAACCGGGCCGATGTAGCGGTACCGCAGCGCGTCGTACGTGTTCGGATCGATCTGTTGCGCCAGAACCGGCGCGCCGGCGATGGCGAGGATGGCCAGAATCGCGATGAGCGCCGCCCCGAATGCCAGCTTCCGCATGATGCATCCTCCTGTTGCCACGAACGCGGGGAGGGTAGCACACTTCCGGGGCTCGGGACTCGGGGCTCGGCAAGGTCACGCTGCATCCTTGACCGCGGAGGAACACGAAGGCACGAAGGTTGGTTCACTTGCGAAACCAGCCACGAAGACACGAAGGCACGAAAGATCTTCTCGCGTCACGCTGCGATCATGATCGCGAAATGAGATCGACGCACCTTCTTCGTGTCTTCGTGCCTTCGTGGCTGACGGCGTCTTCGTGCCTTCGTGTCTTCGTGGCTGCACGCGTACGTGAACGCGCGCGGCGTCAGACGCTAAGGTCTTGGCTTTGGGCTTTGGGCTCCCAAAGCCAAAAGCCTATCTGAGCTTGTCCGGGTAATTGATCGCCAGCTCGCGGCGGATGTTGCGGATCCGATCCGAGGGACGCGAGTGGCCGCCGAAGAAAAAGTTGGTGACCTTGTCGCCGTTGCCGTACTTCTCGCGGAAGCGACCCCAGAGGCGCGGCCCTTCAGCGACGTCGAAGCCGGCTTCGTACGCGTAGCGCAGGCCCACGCGGTCGGCTTGATCTTCCTGGTCGCGGCTGTAGCCGCGGTCGAACGCGGTCACGGCGAGCAGCGCGCCGAGTTGCGCGCTCACGCGCGCGGCGTCGTTGTCGATGGCTTCCGCGGCGGCGACGGCGCCCACGGCGAGAAGCTGCGTCCAGATCCCCGACTTCGCCGCGCGCCGCGAGTGCTCGTGCGTGTAGTGCGCCAGCTCGTGCCCGAGCACGATCGCCAGCTCATCGTCGGTCATCTCGTCGATGAGGCCGCTGTAGACCCAGATCGCGCCGTTCCCCATCGCGGCCGCGTTCCAGTCCTTCGTCTCGACGACGTGGACGCGCAGGGCGTTGTCCGGCACGTACGGCGGCCGCAGACGATGCATGATGCTGCGGACACGATCGACGCGCAGCCCCTCGTCGACCGTCTTGCCAATCACTTCCTTGCCGCCATCGTCTTTCGGCTCGTACATCTCGCCGGCGCGAAGCCACGTCTGCTCGATCTCGTCGGTGGCCTGCTTGACGTCAGCTTCGAGGAACGCCTGGCCGTTGGGCTTCGCCTCGAGCTCGACGGCCTGCAAGGCGCCGTCCGAGAGGCGCGCCCCTTTGGCGTTGACTTCATAGCCGAGCGGGACGTCGCCGATCGAGCGAATGTTCTTGCCCTTGAACTTCGTGGTCCCGGTCACCCGGACGCGCTGTCCATCGACGATGACAATGTCCCCGCGCCGCCATTCGGCGTAGCCGTTCAGCTTCTCGGTCTTGGGGGACCCGCTCTGCGCCGAGGGCGCGGCCCCTGGCAGCAGCGCCAACATCAGCAGCAAAAAGAAGGTTCTCGCCAGCATCGCCATCCTCCGGTCAGCTACGGGGCATTGTAGCAAGGACCGTACCGGGGAGCACCGATCCTGACCGACTCGTCAGATAATCTTCAGAGCCCCGTCCGTCCCACGAGCGTATGCTGATGGACGCTGGCGGGATTGCGGCATGCGCATCCTTCTTATTGAAGACGAAGCCAAGGTCGCGCAGGCGCTGAAGGAAGGCCTGACGGCCGAGGGGTACGAGACCGCGATTGCGGGGACCGGCGAGGAAGGCTACTTCCTCGCGCACGCGCAGGCCTTCGATCTGATCCTGCTGGACCTGATGCTGCCCGGCCGAGACGGCCTGGAGATTCTGGCGACGCTGCGGCGCCGTGGGGCACAGGTGCCGGTCCTGATCCTGACCGCGCGCGACACGGTCGAAGACCGCGTGCAGGGCCTCGACAGCGGCGCCGACGACTACCTCGTCAAGCCCTTCGCGTTTCCCGAGCTGCTGGCGCGCGTGCGCGCGCTCCTGCGGCGCGGGCGACCCGATCAAGCGGTGAGGCTCAGGCTGGCCGACCTCGAGATCGACCCGATCACCCGCACGGTGACGCGCGGCGGGAAACTGCTCGAGCTGACGACGCGCGAGTTCGATCTGCTGCACTATCTGCTCCGTTATCAGGGCCAGCTCGTCTCGCGTGAGATGCTCGGCCGCGATGTCTGGCGCGAGCCATCACGCGCCACGCCGCTCGACAACGTGATCGACGTCCACATCGCGCGGCTGCGCAAGAAG
>CAYHSN010000312.1:0-4618 GCA_964359235.1 uncultured Vicinamibacterales bacterium
GTGGTGACCGAAGGCATTCTCACAGCGCGCCTCCAGCAGGATCCTCTGCTCTCGGGCTTCCGCACCATCGTCCTCGACGAATTCCACGAGCGGAGCATCCACGCGGATCTCGGCCTCGCGCTGGCGCGGCAGGCGTGGCTCGCGCGCGACGATCTGCGAGTCGTCGTGATGTCAGCCACGCTCGACACGGGACCGGTCGCGGCGTTTCTCGGCGGCTGCCCGGTCATCGACATCCCGGGGCGGGTGCATCCGCTCGAGGTCTCGTACGCGGCGGCGGAGTCGGTGGCCGACGCGGTCGTGCAGACGCTGGGCGCGACTGGCGGGCAGGTGCTGTGCTTTCTCCCTGGCGCACCGGAGATCCGCCGCGCGCAGGCCGAAGTCGAGCGCCGGGTGACGAACCGGAAGGTCGAGGTCGTGCCCCTGCACGGATCGCTCGACGCCGCCGAGCAAGACGATGCGATCCGCGACACGGAAACGAGGCGCGTCATTCTGGCGACCAACATCGCCGAGACGTCGCTGACGGTTCCCGGCGTCAGCGCCGTGGTCGACACCGGCCTGCACAAGGTGGCGCGGTACGATCCCGATCGCGGAATCGACAGCCTGGAGACCGAGCGCATCACGCTGGACTCGGCCGATCAGCGGGCGGGCCGCGCGGGGCGAGTGGGTCCTGGTGTGGTCAGGCGGCTGTGGGACGCGCGCGATCGCCTGCGGCCGCATCGCGAGCCGGAGATCGAGCGGGTCGATCTTGCGGCGGCGGCGCTGGATCTGATCGCCTGGGGCGCGGATCCGCGGGCGTTCGAGTGGTTCGAGGCGCCGCCGGGGGATGCGATCGAGGCGGCAATGGCGTTGTTGGAGCGACTGGGGGCGATTGAGGCGGGCCGGCTGCCGCCTCCGCGCTCCGCGCTACGGCGAGCCTCGCCGAAGCAACGCGAAGGCGGGAAGCCGGCCCCTGCAGAGGCGGGCCGACTAAAGTCGGCCCCTACGACCGTGACGCTCACGCCGATCGGCGAGCAGGTGCGCCGGTTCCCCCTGCATCCGCGGCTGGGGCGAATCCTGATCGCCGCGCACGGCGCGCGCGAGGCTGCGGCGGCGTGCGCGCTTTTGTCGGAGCGGCACTATTGGACGCCGCGGGATCAAAGTCCGGCTGAAGCCGGACACTACCGACGCGAAGGCGGGCCGAGCACGCTCGGCCCCCACGACGGCAGGCGAGGAGCGGCTAACGCCGGTCCCTGCACCACATCATCCGATCTGCTGTCAGCGATCGATGACTGGCGCGCGCTCCCCGGGCACATCAGGGGCGTCGCGGAGGAAATTGAGCGCATCGCCGCGCGCGTGCTCGGCGGTGCAAAGCATGCGCACGTTGGCGAAGCCGCCTTCCGCAGGGCCGTGCTCGCGGGCTATCCGGATCGCGTGGCGCGTCGCCGCGCACCGGGCTCGCCGCGCGTGCTGCTCGCGTCGGGCCATGGCGCCGTCCTTTCTGATGAGAGCGGCGTGCGGGGCGGCGAGTTCCTCGTGGCGGTCGACGTGCAAGCGGGGCGCCGCGGGGAGGTGAGCGAGGCGCGAATCCGCGTGGCGAGCGGGATCGAGCGCGAGTGGCTGGCGCCGACGCGCGCGTCGATCGAGCATCGCTTCGACGAATCCTCCGGCCGCGTTCGCGGGTGGCAGATTGACTGGTACGACGAGTTGCCGCTCGGCGAGCGGTCGATCGAACCCGATCCCGATGCCGCCGCGGCGATTCTCGCCGAGCGCTATCTCGCGCACGGGCTCACCGCCGGCGACGCGCGACTACTGCAGCGCTTGCGCTTCACCGGACGCGACATCGATCGCACGGATCTGGTGCGCCGTGCGGCGACGGGTGCGAGCTCGCTGGACGCGATCGATCTCGCCGCGCATCTGGCTCCCGAGCTGCGGCGCGATCTCGATCGCCTCGCGCCCGAGACGATCGACATTCCGAGCGGCGGCCGCGCGCGGCTGGACTACCAGGAAGACGGCAGCGTCTCGGCGTCGGTGAAGCTGCAGGAGCTCTTCGGGCTGGCCGAGACACCGCGCGTGGGCCCGCGGCGCGAGCCCGTCGTGCTGTCGCTGCTCGCGCCCAACGGCCGTCCGGTGCAGGTCACCCGCGACCTGCGCAGCTTCTGGGATCGCACCTATCCCGACGTGAGGAAAGAGCTGCGGGCGCGCTATCCGAAGCACCCGTGGCCGGAAGATCCGTGGACGGCACGGCCGACCGCGAGGACGACGCGTCGATTGCACTGAACACCCAGGGCTCGCACGGTCAGCCGCTCGATCTGTCAGCGTGGCCGGGGTGTGGGCGATGAGGCAGGACGAACCGCTCTGAAGACCATGCTCTTCCAGAGATACGGAACACGGCCGGCGCCGGTAAACTCGAGGTCGTCGAAGCCGGCGTCCCACAACACGCGACTAAGGACAGGTACCGAGAAGAACTTGATGTGCCCGCCGTCGGAGAGCGCCGGGTAGTGAAAGTCGCTCTTCATCGCCAGCGCGATGGCGATGTTCTTCGGGTACCCGTGGTAGGGCGTGCTCAGGACAAACACCCCGCCCGGCCGCAACAACCGGTGGGCGTTCCGCACGAGCGCGGCCGGAGACGCGACGTGCTCGATCACCTCCGTACTCACCACGACATCGAACCCCGCCTCGCCCAGCAGCTGCGTAAGATCGCGCGTCGCATCCGCGACGTGGAACTCGACGTCCGGGTAGCGTCGCCGCGCCGCATCGATGGCCTTGGGGTCGATGTCTGCGCCGACCCGCACCCACTTCCTGTCCGAGAACGATCCGAGCAGCAGGCCGGCGCCGCACCCGATGTCCAACACACGGGCGCCGGGACCTATACCCTCCAGGTATGTCGTCACGATCGGGCGGACGTAGGCGTCGTGAAACGCCGCTGTGGGTTCCGACGGAGCGAACGTCGCGCCCTTCAGGGCTCCCCCGGTCCCTAGCGGTTGCAGACCAGCAGGTCGAGGGAGCCGGTGGCTGCCGGACGCTCGGAACACCACGCCGGTGCAGACGATGACCAGCCCTGCGATACACAGCAGCGCCCGCCGAATCCCACGCCAGTTCACACGCACTACATCACACCCCTGACCCGGTCGCGCAAGTTCTCGGCCCGCGCGACGCGAATGCTCGAACGCTACCCGCTAATGGCGGTGCGCCTCACGTGCACACCGCCCTTCTGCGACGCTGCCGTCACGGTGATCTCGCCCTTGCCGCTGACGATCCACTCGACCGTCCGCCGGTTGGCGCCGCCGAAGGCCTGCGAGCCGAACGTGTACTCCTTGACGACCGGCGGCGTGCCGCCCAGGTGCCCGAGCGTCATCGTCGGCGACCCGGAGACGAGCGTCATACCCGGTCCGAGTTCGATCTTCGCCGCCACGGGTCTCGCGATGCCGGCGCGGATCGCCTGCTCGGTCACGTTGGTCGGGAGCAGACCCTGGTTTTCGATCGTCGCGTTGATTCGGTAAACACCGTCTTTCGCCGTCACCTTCACGTCACTCACGCGCACGAGCGGCATGGTCGACGCGTGGTAGAGGATGAAGCGCATGTTCGGAATGAGCATCTGCGCTTCCATGATGTCGGCGGGCGGGTTCGACACGCTGAACTGGATCCAGCCGCCAATCTCCACGTCGCCGTACTGCGGGTGCTTGAACGGCGTCCAGTTGACGAAGTGCTTCCCGCCGAACTCGCGGTCGTTGCGCGCCATCTGCTCCTCGGGCGTCTGGTCGCGCCACGGGCCGGTCGGGCCGATATTGCCCGCGTAACGCCACTGCTCGGTCGTGAATGTGATCACGCCCACATGCAGATAGCCCCAGTCGATCTGGACGCCGTAGCGGGCGCCGTCGGGGTCTCCGGTGAAGTCGTTCAGCACGCCGATGTAGCCGTAGTTGGTGATCTCGCGCCCCCGGTTCGCGATGTAGTCGTAGTACACCAGGTCCTGCGGCGGGAAGTTGTCGTCGGTCAGGTTGCAGAACGGCCTGAGGATCGCGCCGGCGTAGTGGTGCAGTGACTGCATGCCGGCGATGTTGGGATGTGACGTGACGAACTCGACGACCGCGCGCGTCTCGGGCTCCTGGACGGGGAAGTCGCCCTGCCCGCGCTTCGTGCCGATCTCGTTCGACCATCGCGCGGGGTAGTTGCGGTTCGACGAGAACCCGGTGCGCGGCGCATCTTCGTCCACGCGGCCGTCGCCGTCCTCGTCCTTGCCTTCACGGACGACGCGATAGAACTGGGCCGTGTCGCCGTGCTGGCGGCGCAGCATGATGCGCGGATCATTCGGCGAGATCTTCCACTCGCCGTTCGGATCCTTGATCCGCATCTGCAGCACCCGTCCATCGCCGTCAACATCGTCCGGCGCGTCTTCGCCAATGCGACCGTCGGCGTCTGCGTCGCGCGCGCCGGGCACCTTCGCGGGGTCGTAATCGACCTTGCCCGTGAGCGCGACCTCCTGGCCGTCGACGTCCTTGCGCGGCATCACGTAGAAGGCGCGCGTGTCGAGAAGTTCCGTGACCTGCGGATCCTTGCCATACCGCGTCACGAGATACCACGCGGTGTAGAGCGCCGTCTCGGATCCGCCCAGCTCACCGGCGTGCGTGCCGCCGTCGAG
>CAYHSN010000313.1:0-2046 GCA_964359235.1 uncultured Vicinamibacterales bacterium
GAAGGCGCCCGGAGCTTCAGGCGAAGGCGGAAGGGCTGCGCTACACGACGGCGATTTCTTCTCAGGCTCTGAAGGCGGACACTACGGGATCCTAGTCGAGGAACTCCCGGGCCCAGCGCTCGAACACCATCAGGCCGAAGAGCACGTGCGCGTGGTTCTCGCGGCCCGCCAGGTGCTCGTCGACACGCCGGCGGACCTCGGCGGCTTCGAACAGGCCGCGATGGGCGAGGCGACCGGAGGCCAGCAGATCGAGCATCAGCGGCTTCAGCGCCTGCCGCAGCCAGTTCTTCATCGGGATGCTGAACCCCTCTTTCGATCGCGTCAGGATGCGCGGCGGCAGCACGCCGTCGAGCGCCCGCTTCAGCACGTACTTCCGCTCCCGCCCGCGCACTTTCAGATTGCCCGGGAACGAGAACGCCAGCTCCATCACGCCGGCGTCGAGAAACGGCGCGCGCGTCTCGAGCGAGGTCGCCATGCTCATCCGATCGACCTTCACCAGGATGTCGTCGGCCAGGTAGATGCACAGATCCGCGTAGAGCTGCCGGTTCAGCAGGTCGTCTCCGCTCGCCGCGGCCAGACAGTCGCGGACCGGCCGGTACACGTCGGACTCGCGAAGCCGGGCGCGCAACGCCTGAGTGTAGAGCCGGCGCTTGTCGTCGGGCCCGAGAAACGTCATCCACCGGTAGTGCTCGATGTCGGCCGGCGCCTGCGCGGCGCCCTGCACGAACCGGCGCACTTTGTTGACGAGCCCCTTTTTCTTCTCGCTCGGCGGCCAGAGCGCCACCAGCCGATCGAGCACGGTCACCGCCGCCGACGGCGCGAGGCGCGCGACGCGGCTGGCGAGGCGCTGCGCGATGTAGGTGTCGTAGCCGCCGAACAGCTCGTCGCCGCCGTCGCCCGTGAGCACGACCTTGACGTGCTCGCGCGCCATCTGCGACACCAGATACGTCGGGAACAGCGAGACGTCGGCGAACGGTTCGTCGATGTGGACGACGAGCTTCTCGAACAGGTCGACGAGGTTCGGCGTGACGATCCCCTCTCGGTGCGTCGTCTGGAACAGCCGGGCGATCTCGCGCGCGTACGGCAGCTCGTTGTAGCTGCCGTCGGCGAACCCCATGCTGAACGTGTTGACGTCGACGCCGCTCGTGCGCGCGGTCTCGGCCATGAACGCCACGACCGCGCTCGAGTCGATGCCGCCGGAGAGAAACGCGCCGAGCGGCACATCCGACATCATCTGGCTCGCGACGGCCCGCCGCAGCGCGTCACCGAGCGCCTCGGCGGCCTCCGCCTCCGTCCACGCACGCACCGACACCGACGCGGCGTCCCAATACCGCTTCACGGCGATCGCCCCGTCGCGATACACGAGGTAATGCCCGGCGGGGAGCTTCTTGATGTGCTGGAAAATCGTGCGAGGCGCGATGATGTATTCGTACGTCAGGAACTGATCGAGCCCTTCGTGATCGATCTCCCGTCGCACCTCGGGCTTCGACAGCAGCGCCTTGATCTCCGACGCGAGCCGCAGCCCTTCGTCGGTCACCGTGTAGTACAGGGGTTTTTCCCCGGCGCGATCGCGCGCGGCCATCAGCGTTCGCGTGCGCCCGTCCCAGAGCGCGAGCGCGAACATGCCGCCGACGCGCGCCAGGAACCTCTCGCCCCACTGCTCGTAGGCGTGGACGAGCACCTCGATGTCCGATCGGCTGCGGAAGCGATGGCCGTGGCCGGCGAGCTCGCGCCGGAGCTCGTCGCAGTTGTAGATCTCGCCGTTGGCGACGAGCTGGATGTCGCCGTCCTCGTTCGCGAACGGCTGCCGCCCCCCCGCCAGATCGACGATCGAGAGCCGCCGCATGCCCAGGCCGACACCCGCGAGCGCGACGGTCCCCTCCTCGTCCGGCCCGCGGTGCACCAGCGTGCGGACCATCCGATCGATGTCGATCGGCATCACGGGCCGCTTCGGATCGCGCTCGACGATGGCCACAATGCCGCACATTGAAGTCAGTAGTCAGTGGTCGGTAGTCAGTAGGATAGTGACGAGGAACGAGGAACGAG
>CAYHSN010000313.1:2146-4616 GCA_964359235.1 uncultured Vicinamibacterales bacterium
GTCACGCTGCATGCTGCGCTTCTCGGTACGTTCCCCGTTCCTCGTTCCCCGTCACTCGTTCCTCGTTCCTCGTTCCTCGTAGCTACTCGCTCACCCTTCTGTCCCGCATCACCTTCGCGGGCACACCGGCGGCGATGTGGAACTCGGGGATCTCGCCGACCACCACCGCGCCGGCCCCAATAATCGCGTCGCGGCCGACCCGGGCCCCGTCGGTCACCACGACATGCGCGCCCAGCCAGACGTTGTCGCCGACGTCGATGCCCTGCGCCGTCCGACCTTGATACAGCACCGGCACGTCCACGCGATCGTACAAGTGATCGCCGCCCACCAGATAGGTGTACGCCGCGACGAGCACGTGCTTGCCGATCCGAACGCGCGCCGCCGAAAACACCTCGACGTTGAACCCGATGTTGGCGTGGTCGTCCAGGATGATGTCGCCGTTCTTGCAGCTCAGGATCGTCCCGCGCCCGACGAACACGCCGTCACCGATCACGATGCCCTGGTTGGTCGTCCCCTTCGCGTCAAGACAGCATCCGTCGTCGATGACGACGTTGTTGCCAATCGCGATCTTGTGCGGATGGCGCAGCACGACGTGCGCGCCGAACGTCACGCCTCGCCCGACACGCCCGAGCAGCCGCGGGTACAGCTTGGAGCGCAGGAAGAGCCCCAGCGCGCCCGGCACGTTCGCGCACAGGAGCACCACCAGTTCGTACTTGACGAGCGCCCAGAGGCCGGGCCGGCCGATGACCAGATCGCGATAGCGCTGGACTTTCGAGCGGCGTTCGTCGAAGAGTTCCCGCTGGATCACCGTGATCCGAGGATCGTGATCGCGCGTCACCCGTTCACTCCCCCGGACTCGATTCGAGGATGTCGCGAATCACGTAGATCGCCTTGCCCTGCGATTCGTGATAGGTCCGCGCCTGCAGTTCCGCCAACAGGCCGATCGTGATGAACTGCACACCGGTGAATGCGAGCAACACGCCCAACAGCAACAGCGGCCGGTCTCCGATCCCCTGAGGCGTGAACAGCCGGATGTACGCGAGGTAGGCCAGAATGACTCCGCCGAGCGCCCCGACGCCCAGGCCGATCATGCCGAACATCTGCAGCGGCCGCGTCGAATAGCTGAGGAGAAACTTGACGGTGATGAGATCCAGCAGCACCCGCAGCGTGCGCCCGAGGCCGTACTTCGACCGGCCGCGCGTCCGCGGGCGGTGGTTGACCACGACCTCGGCGATCCGCACACCCATCTCGCTGGCGATGGCGGGCAGGAACCGGTGCATCTCGCCGTAGAGCCGCAAAGACTTCACCACCTCCGCCCGGAAAACCTTCAGCGAGCACCCGTAATCGTTGAGCCGGACGCCGGTCGCCACCGAGATGAGCTTGTTCGCCATCATCGACGGGAGCCGCCGCGTCAGGAACCGGTCCTTCCGGTCCTTGCGCCAGCCGCAAACGATGTCGAAGCCCTGCTCGAGACGGGCGACCATGACGGGAATGTCGCGCGGATCGTTCTGGAGGTCGCCGTCGGCGGTCGCGATGTACCGGCCTCGCGCGTGCGCGAAGCCCGCGGCGAAAGCCGCCGTCTGACCGAAGTTGCGCCTGAACCGGATGACCCGCACGCGCGGATCGCTCTTCTGCAGCCGGGCCGCCACCTCGAACGTCTCGTCCGCGCTGCCATCGTCCACGAGCACGATTTCGTACGGACGGCCCCACGCGCGGAGCGTCTCCGTCAGCTCGCGATGGAGCTCGGACAGATTGGGCGCTTCGTTGAACACGGGGATGACGACAGACAGATCAGGCACGCCTGCTCCCACGCGGATACACACGCCATTATAGGCACGCGCGTCGCGAGCGGTCAATCCAAGCCACTGGAAACATGAGGGTTAGACGGCGTTCTCGCGCCGGTGCCGCCGCCACACGTAGTACGCCACGCCGCCGCCAAGCACGGTCAGCGCGAGCGCGATCGACACGCCGCGCGCGTGCTGCTTCAGGAACTCGAAGGCCTGCTCGCCGTACCACACCGCGAGCAGACCTTCGCCGGCGTAGCGCGCCCCCCGCCCGAGGGTCACGGCCAGCGTAAACGGGACGAGCGGCATCTTCGCCACGCCTGCGAGGATGACAAAGACTTTGAACGGTGCCGGCGGCGGCAGCAGCGCCGGGACGATCACGCTCAGAAACCCGTACCGTGCGTACAGCGCCCGCGCGCGCGCCAGCTTGTGCTCCTGGAAGCGGCGGCGCAACATCGCCTCCCCGCCCTTCCTTCCAAAGTAGTACATCACGAGACAGCCGGCGAGCGACCCGAGCGTTGCCATCAGCGCGTAGTACAGCATCCGGTGCGGATGCTTGGTCACCATCCAGATGACGAGCAGGTCGTTGATTTGGGGCAGCGAGAGAAACGAGGAATCGAGAAAGGCCACGACGAACAGACCCGGGCCGCCGATCGACAGGGCCCAGGCCCCGAGGCGGGTCATGT
>CAYHSN010000314.1:0-1710 GCA_964359235.1 uncultured Vicinamibacterales bacterium
GTAGTGCAGCAGCGCGACCGAATAGAGCTTGTCCTTGTAGCGCTTGTCGTCGAGGCCCTTGAGAACCGTGAGGCCGTCGCCTTTCTCGGTCCACGTCGGCCGCTCGTAGGTCGCCTTGTCGCCGTCGAGCGGCGAGACCGTGCCGCTCTGCATGTCGCGGAGCTGGAGGCCGTTGCCGACCTTGTCAGCGGTGTCGATCGTCAGGGCCAGCCAGCGCCCGGACTTGTCGAAGGCGAACTCCGACACGTTGCCGACGTTCAGCAGGAGGGGACGGAAGTATACCCCGGCCTCCGGATCCTGGCCTCGGGCCTCCGCCCTGTGCGAGAATCTGTTGACCTTTGGGGGGTTGCCGACATGACCACGTTCCGACGCATCGCGCTCGCCGTCCTGTCCGTCGCGCTGGCCGTCACGACCGTGTCCCTCTCGGCGCAGAACCCGCCCGGCCAGGATCAGGGCGTCGCCTCCGCGACCGGCCTCGTCGTCTCCACGTCGGCACCGGCCTCCGACATCGGCGCGTTCATCTTGCAGAAGGGCGGGAACGCCGTCGACGCGGCGGTCGCCACCGCGTTCGCGCTCGCCGTCACGCACCCGAGCGCGGGCAACATCGGTGGCGGCGGCTTCATGGTCGTGCGCGCGCCGTCGGGCGACGCCACCGCGTTCGACTACCGCGAGCGCGCGCCGCTCAAGGCGACCGAGACGATGTACCTCGACGCGCAGGGGAAGATCGATCGCAGCCTGACCGCGGCCGGCTACCTCGCGCCCGGAGTGCCGGGCACCGTGCGTGGCCTCGCGCTCGCGCACAAGAAACTCGGCAAGCTCCCGTGGAAGGACGTCGTCTTGCCGGCCGCGGATCTGGCTCAGAACGGCTTCAGGATCCCGGCGGCGCTCGCGCGCGGCCTGAACTCCGCGGTCAAAGGCTCGATGGCGAAGTTCCCCGCCTCGCTCGGGGCGTACGGCAAGCCGGGCGGCGGCGAGTGGGCCGAAGGCGACACGCTCGTGCTGAAGGATCTGGCGGCGTCGCTGAAGGCGATCGCCACAGACGGACCGGACGTCTTCTACAAGGGCTGGATCGCGGATCGGATCGCCGAGGACATGAAGGCGAACGGCGGTCTGATCTCGAAAGAGGATCTCGCGGCGTACGAGGCCAAGGAGCGCAAGCCGGTTCGCGGCACGTTCAACGGCTACGAGATTATCTCGATGCCGCCGCCCAGCTCGGGCGGCACCGCGCTCATCGAAGCGCTCAACATCCTCGAATCATTCGACCTGACCACGCACGGCTGGCTCGCGCCCGAGACGCTGCACCTCGTGATCGAGGCCGAGCGCCGCGCGTTCCTCGATCGCGCGCGGCACCTCGGCGATCCGGACTTCGTGCAGATCCCCGTTGAACGGCTGACGTCGAAGACGTACGCGCAGGGCCTCGCGCGCACGATCGATCCCGCCAGGGCCTCGAAGAGCGTCGATCTCGGCGCCGACATCGTCACGATCGCGACCGACCAGCACGAGTCCGACGAGACGACGCACTTCTCGGTCGTCGACAAGGACGGCATGGCCGTCGCCAACACCTACACGCTCGAGGGCGGCTACGGCTCGCACGTCGTCGTCAAGGGCGCGGGTTTCCTGCTGAACAACGAGATGGGCGACTTCAACAAGAAGCCGGGCGAGACGAACCCGCAGGGCGACATCGGCACGCCGGCCAACCTGATCAATCCG
>CAYHSN010000314.1:1720-4614 GCA_964359235.1 uncultured Vicinamibacterales bacterium
CTCAGCTCGATGACGCCGACGATCGTGACGAAGAACGGCAAGCTCGCGCTCGTGACCGGGTCGCCCGGCGGCCGCACGATCATCAACACCGTGCTGGCGGTCGTGCTGAACGCCACGGCGTTCGGCGCGAGCGGCCGCCAGGCGGTGGACGCGCCCCGGCTGCACCACCAGTGGCTGCCCGATCGCGCCACGATCGAGGAAGGCGCCGTCGCCGAGGACGTCCTCACGAAGCTGCGCGCGATGGGCCACGACATCCAGATGCGCGGACGCCAGGGCGACGCGCACTCGATCTACGTCGACGCGAAAACCGGCACGATCTACGGTGTCAACGACAAGCGGAGTCCGGATTCGAAGGCGGCGAAGTAGGCCTTGTTGAAGTCATCGGCAGCGGCGGGTGCCTCGCGCCGCGAGCGATTTGACACAACCCACGTGGACACCGAAGGCCTGATGCGTGGAATCGATGTGGACGCCATCCTGCGGGTGCGACGCGCCACGGCGAAGCCGGTCGCCGCGGCCGGCGGCATCACGACGCGGGACGAGATCGACCGGCTGCACGCCCTGCGGGTGGGCGCGGTCGTCGGGATGGCCCTCTACACCGGGCGCCTGGAGCCGCCGCCGGACTGATCCCCGGCCTCCGGCCCCCGACCCCCGGCCCCCGACCCCCGGCCCCCGATCCCCGGCCTCCGGCCCCCGATCCCCGGCCTCCGGTTGAAGGGCAACCTTTCAGAAGCGGCCTCCGTCTACTCCAAAGCGAAGAGCATTGGAGGAATCTGCCCATGCGAGTGCCTGTCTTCCGCAACGTGGTCTGGGCCGGCGCCGGATTGGCCGCCGTGCTCGCCATGGCCGCGCCTGCGCGCGCCGAACAGCGAGAGACCGAACGCGTCGATCGCACCGTTGCCTTCGTGGCGGGCGGTACGGTCACGCTCAAGAACTTCTCGGGCGAGGTCCGGATCACCGGCGCGGACCGCAACGAGGTGGTCATCCATGCCGTGCGCCGGGCGACGCGCGAGCGTCTGGATCGCGTCAAGCTGGACATCCAGGCGAGCGGCTCGCGTCTGACGATCGACGCCAACAAGCGCGACGAGGGCTGGTTCAACTGGCACACCAACAACGTCGTCGAAACCGACTTCGAGATTGAGGTGCCGGCCCGTACGGATCTGGACGTCAACGTGTTCTCGAGCGACGTGCGCATCACCGGCGTCGAGGGCCGGCACAAGACGCACGGCTTTTCGGGCGACCTCACGCTTCAGCGCATCCAGGGCTCGATCGACGCCAAGACGTTCAGCGGCGACATCGACGTCGAGGTCACGGCCACCACCGAGCCCGAGCTGGAACTGGAGACGTTCAGCGGCGACATCACGGCGCGGCTGCCGGAAGGCGCGAACGGCCGCGTCCAGTTCAGGTCGTTCAGTGGGGAGATCCGGAGCGACTATCCCATGACGCTGCGGAGCAAGAGCCGCCGCAATCTCGACGCGCAGCTCGGCTCCGGCGCCGGACGCGAGTTGTACTTCAAGACGTTCTCGGGGGATGTGACGATCAGGAAGTGAGAAGGCTCCGGGCTACAGGCCTTTCACGGGGTCACGCCGCGATCAAGCCACAATGAGTCGGCCACGAAGGCACGAAGACACGAAAGAGCGAGAAGAGGCTACTGCCGCTCGACCGCCTTCATCACCGGATCGATGCGCACGACCAGGCGATCCGGCTTCGAATGGTAGAGCGGCGGTTTGCCGCCTTCGGCGAGATTCCAGCCATCGCCCTTCACGAACACCGCGCGGTAGCCGCCGCGGCCGCCGTGCCAGGCTGTCACGTAGGCTTCGCCGTCGCTCCACTGGCCGTCGCGGTTCCCGTCAGAGAAGAGAATGATGTCGAGCGGCACGCCGACCAGGCTCGGCGGCGGCGCGGCCGGCAGTTTCAGATCGATGACGGCGCTTGTGGCTGGTCTGGCAGGACTGTCAAACGCGCGCTTGAAGGTCTGGAGAACTTTCGCAGCGGGCGCGACGGCGACGGTCACCGCCCGCTGCGGCTCCAGGTGAACCACCGCAACGGTGTCGGCCGCGACCAGGCGGCCGCTCTCGGCGGCGGTGTCGGTGCGAAGCTCGACGCGCAGCCGCGCGCTCTTCTGACACTCGCGCGCGCCCACGGCGACAACGAGCGCCGCCAGCACCGCGAGCACGCGCAACCATCTGCCTCGGGTGGCAACGGGCGAATGGCTCACTGCACGACCACCGGCGTCACGACGGTTCGCGGATACTGAGACTCGGAGCCAGGCCAATAGAGGACGACGTACAGGCTGTACAAGCCCTTCTGCGCGTCGGTGAACTGGACGTTGGCGGTGAAGCGATTCCCGCTCGCCGAGGCCCACACCTGCACTGCATCATTGGAAGAGCCGCCGTACTTGTAGAACCACAACAGCACATTATTGAAGTCACTGCGATCGGTCGCCGTGATACGCCCGGAGATCGTGACGCGCTCGCCAGCGACGTAGCGGCTCGGCACGGGATTGTCGAACTCGACGCCCCGCCAGTCGCGCGTGCCGAACTTCGGGAAGCTGACGTCGAGCGGCTGGTCGATCTTGTCCGCGGTGTGGAACGTGTTCGCGCGCACGGCCGTGGCTTTCGGCTTGATGTCGGTCTTGAGGTCGACCTTGTTCTCCGTCGCCGCATCGAACCCGACCACACCCGAATAGCTCGTGACGCCCAACCGCTCCCGGTCCTCGACCCGCTGGGCGTAGAAGTTCCAGAAGTCCATCTGCTCCTGCGGCAGCAGGCCGTCACGCGAGACGACCACGGTGGCGCGGCGCCATTCGTTGGGACTCGGCCCGCTCCGCGTGCCGTGCTCGCGGATGATGTCGTTGATCGTGACCGTCTTGACGCCGCCCTTGAGCTTCGTGCCGG
>CAYHSN010000315.1:0-4608 GCA_964359235.1 uncultured Vicinamibacterales bacterium
CGTCATCAGTCCGGCGAAGAACCTCTGGCACTGCCTCGGCGCGTGCCGCGTGGGTGGCACCGTCGTCGACTGGGTGATGAAAGCCGAGGGCGTCAGTTTTCTTCACGCCGTCGAGTTGCTCCGCGCGGGTGCGCCGCTCACCAGCAGCCCGACGCCGTCGGTGCGGAAGCTGGCGGCGCCGATGGCATTGGATGCGGACGACGAGGCGGTGCTGCAGCAAGTCGTCGACTACTACCACCAGCGGCTGAAGCAGACGCCGGACGCGCTCGAGTACCTGAAGTCTCGCGGCCTCGACTCGGCCGAAGCTGTCTCTCACTTCAAGCTGGGCTTTGCCGACAGGACGCTGGGCTACCGACTGCCCTTGGCAAACCGGAAGCTGGGCGCCGAGCTGCGCGGCCGACTCCAGCAACTCGGCATCATCCGCGAGAGCGGCCACGAGCACTTCAACGGTAGCCTGGTGGTCCCCATCATCGACGCCGCCGGCAAAGTGCGCGGGCTGTACGGGCGGAAGGTGACGACCAACCTGCGCGCCGGCACCCCGCTGCACCTCTACCTGCCAGGCCCGCATCGCGGCGTCTTCAACGAAGCGGGCCTCGGGCCGACAGTCATCCTCTGCGAGGCGTTGCTGGACGCGCTGTCCTTCTGGGCGGCGGGCTTCCACTGCGTCACCAGCGCGTACGGCGTGGAGGGCTTCACTCCCAACCACCTCGAAGCCTTCAAGCGCCGCCACGTGCGCAATGTCCTCATCGCCTACGACAGAGACGACGCCGGCGACGCGGCCGCAGACGCGCTGGGAAAGAAGCTGCAGGGCGAAGGCTTCGAGTGCTGGCGGGTGCTGTTCCCGAGGGGGATGGATGCCAACGACTACGCGTGCAAGGTGAAGCCGGCGCACGCGTCGCTGGGCGTGGCGCTGCGGCAGGCCGTCTACCTGGGCCCGGACGGCAGCGCGAAACCGGCGCCAGCGCTGCTCCCCTTCGCTGCTGGAGTGCGCTTTGCGAAGGCGTCGGCCACTGCACGGTCCGAAGGTCGCGAAGACAAACCAGCCTCGGCCGCCACCGAGGCGTCGACGATCAGCACGGCGGCGATCACCACCGCGGTGCCGACGATGCCCATCACTGCGCCGACGAAGCAGTCGCCGGAACTTCAGCCAGGCAGCGCTTCTTCCTTAGCTGCCGTTTCTGTGACGGCGGCCGCGCAACCTCCGGCCATCAGCCAGCTCGGAGTGCGTATTCCGAGCGACTCGATCACCTGTTCCGACGCGGCCCGATCACCCATTCCGATTTCACTCGATCACCCGTTCCGATCTGACTCGATCACCCCGGAGCGTTGGCGACGCCGGGATATTTGCTGCGCCTGACTTAGATCCCTTCTTCTCTTTGATCCACACCTCGTGGCCACTGGCTCGGATCGTCGCGCCGCCCCGCCGGAGCGAGCGCAGCGAGCGGCGGCGGCCCCGAGTCCGGCGACACCTTCACCTGGCCCGAGCACCGTTCTTCGAGCAAGTCTTCGTTCGACGAAGGTCTCTGGTTGCCCTTACTCGCGTTGAGTTCGATCGGGGTCATGCTCGGGTATCGCCCTTTCGTCCTCGAGCGCCGGTCTTCATGGCTTCGTCTTCCGGAGCGACTCACCGGAGAGTTTGATCCGGTGCGCTTTGTTGACGAGTCGATCGCAGACCGAATCAGCGATGGTCTCGTCCCCGATGATCGCGTGCCACTCCTTCGGCTCGAGCTGGGACGTGACGATCGTGGAAGAGACGCCGTGCCTGTCGTCGAGCACTTCAAGCAACTCCTTCCGCTGGGCGGTCCCAAGCAGTTCGAGGCCGAAATCGTCCAAGATCAGTACCTGGGTCTTGGCGAGACGGCGCAGCAACAGCGGGTAGGTCCCATCGACGCGCGCCTGCGCCAGTTCGTCGAAGAGCCGTGAAGTCCGGCGGTAGGCCACGGTGAAGCCGTCGCGGCACGCCTTGTTGCCGAGCGCGCACGCGAGGTAGCTCTTCCCGACGCCGGTCTTCCCCGTGAGAATCACGTTCTGTTTGCCCACGACCCACCGCGACATCGCGAGGTCGAGCATCACCGCCTTCGACAGCCCGCGCGCATGCGCGTAGTCGATGTCCTCGATGCACGCCGGCTGCTTGAGCTTCGCGTTCCTCAAGCGGGCCTTCAGCTTCGCGTTCTCACGATGCACCCACTCGGCGTCGGCGATCAGACCGACCAGATCCGCAGGCGCGAGGTTTTGGTCCTTCGGCTTCTCCAGCCACTCGCGTAGCGCCGCCGCCATTCCGTGCAGCCTCATCCCCACCAGCTTCTCCATCGTCTGCTCTGCAAGCATCGACTTCTCCTCTTGGTTGAATGGTCTCGTTGTTGGGCGTTCCGGCGCGGCTTCTTGCGCCGGCACGCCCCTGCGCCGCGAGACCGTCAGCGCGACTTCGTCAGTGGACGTCGTCGTAGTAGCTGGAGCCCCGCAGGTTCTCGTGCAGCGGCAGAGAGCCCTGCGGCTCTGGGGGTGGCGACTCGTCCTTGTCGAGGTTGTTCTTCAGGATCGCCGCGACGCTCCTGTAGGTGCAGGCGCGGCGCTCCTTCGCCCGGGCGCAAGCCCGCTCAATCCGCTTGGGCTCGTAGTCGCGGGTCAGCCTCATGATTCCCAAGCAGGCGTTGAAGCCCTGTTGCGGGTGAGCCCGACTGAGCATGATCTCCTCGACGACGGCCGCGGTCATCGGGCCCACCGTCTTCGCCCAGCCGATGAGCCGCTCGGGGGTCCACTCGGCGTACTCGCGATGTCCTTTGGGCATGTGCTCGCCCAGCGTCGAGTACCCGTGCTTCACGTAGCTGCGCGCGTGGCTCGCCTCGCGCTTGCTCCCACGGAAGACCTCGATCGTGGTCGCCGTGGCGCGCAGGTCGAGCTGCTGCCGGTACAGCGTGTAGTGCACGCTGTACCAATGCTCGTCGTATTCGACGTGGTAGTTGAGGCCCACGCGGGGCCGCTCCCAATCGGCGAACTCGTACGGCTCCGATGGCAGCGGCTTGAGCGCGCCCTTCTCCAACTCGTCGAAGAGCTGCCGGCGCGACTTCTTCAGCTTCTTCATCTTCTTGTTGTTCAGCTTCTCGACCAGCGGCTTCACCGCCTCGCGCAGTTCGCTGAGCGAGAAGAACTTGTGGTTCCTCAGCACCGCGAGAATCCACCGCGAGGCGAGCAACACGCCCTGCTCGACCTTCGCCTTGTCGCGCGGCTTGTAGGCGCGGGCGGGGATGATCGCGGTCCCGTAGTGACGCGCGAGTTCCGCGTACGTCCGGTTGAGTTCCGGCTCGTACTTGCTCGCCTTCGTCACCCCGCTTCTGAGGTTGTCGGGGACAGTGATCTCGCTCACGCCCCCCATGAATTCGAACGCGCGCACGTGGCACGCAATCCACGTTGGCAGTTCCTCGGTGAAGACCGGCTCGACGTAGGTGAGGTTGCTCGCGCCCAGCACCGCGACGAAGAGCTTCGCTATCCGCACCTCGCCGGTCACCGAGTCGTTGACCTCGAGGCCGTCGCCGCTGAAGTCGACGAAGCACTTCTCGCCTGCGATGTGCTGCTGCCGCATCGTGACGCCGAGGTGTCCGGCCCAGAGCTGGTACTTCTCGCAGAACCGGCTGTACTCGTACCCGTCCGAGTGGGACTCCCGGTACTCCACCCAGAGCAGTTGCTTGGTGACGTGCTTGCGCCGCAGCTCCTGGTGAATCACGCACCAATCCGGCTCCGGCCGGCTCTTCGCCGGGTGGCGCTCCTGCGGATACAACAGCCTCGTCAACGCCTCGTCGTCGTCCAGCTCCGGCGGCAGCGGCCACGTCAACTTCGCGACCGAGATCCGCCCGAGGTAGTCGGAGATCGTGCCCGCCGACAGCCCGATGCTCCGGCCGATCGCTCGCCCAGCCATCTTCAGGTCCAACTTCATCCGAACGACGTCTCTCAGCTTCCGCATGGGTATCCTCTCCGCCATCTCCCCTCCTGGTTGGGAGGCGGACAGGGCGACCAGTGACCCAGCGGCGTCAACGCCACAAAACGACCGCCAAGCTGCTCAGCCGTTCAGCGATCGAGTGACTCCGGAATCGGTGATCGAGTCAGATCGGAATGAGTGATCGAGTCGCGTCGGAATGGTGATCGAGTGAAATCGGAATCGGTGATCGGGTGCGCCCGGAATTCGCAGTGGCAATAGACCTCACATATTGGACTCCGCGGCGCCTACCGTCCGACCGGCTCGAGCCGAACCTCGCCGCAGAGCGTCTGGGCGACGTCGAGCTCATCCTGCGCGGCCTGCGGCGTCGTCGCGCACAGCAGAAGCACGTTTTTCTCGAGCGTTCGCACGACGAGGAGCCCTCCGGTCGCCTGCTTCGTGTAGCGCAGGGTCCTCGAGTCGGCCGCGGCGACCACGCTGGCCAGGACTCCGCCCTCTGCTTCCACCGCGGCCTTGAGGGCGTCCATCGAAGGCAGCGGCGCGGCGCTGCGCTCGAGAGTCACCACTGCCCTTCCCTTCGGACCCACCCGCAACGCTCCAGACGCCACCGGGCTCGCCGCCCAGCCGTCGGGCAGAGGTACCCTCAAGCCTCGGAAGGGGGGTGACTTCGCTTCCGA
>CAYHSN010000316.1:0-4595 GCA_964359235.1 uncultured Vicinamibacterales bacterium
ACGTCGGGAGCTTTGGATGGAGCGTGGGCTCGCCACCGGTGAAGTTGATGATGTCGAGATCGGTCCCGCGCGGGTTCAGGCGGTCGAGAATCGCCGCGAACGCTTCTTCCGACAGCATGTGCGGATCGCGATTCTTGTTCACGGTGTAGCAGATCGGGCAATTCAGATTGCATGCCGAGGTGATGGGCACGACGGGCACTGTCGTGACTCACGCTCGTTGAGATCCTCGTCCCAGCTCGTGGTCTCGACGGACGCGGTCTCGTTGCGAAGCTGGCGGCGGTTGGCGTTGCGGGGCGATGTGGGCCACAAAAGGCTGGCGGCCCCGGCGAGTTTAGCCACCCCGGAGCCGCCAATGAGCACGTGGTTTTCGTACTCGATGTTGAGTCTAGCAAGTACTCCGGGTTCGTCGATGGCGGCGGCGACGAGATTCTCGTGGAGTGTCGCTGTGCGTCGTGCGGCGGGAGCAATCTCCGACTGACCGGCAGCCGGGTGGCGCGACGCCTCGAGACGCGCGATTCGTTCGTGTCGCTTCGTGTCGCGTTGTCACGATGCGGCGACTGCCGGCACCGCGAGCGAGTGCTTCCCTTCGATGCGTTGCCGGGCAAGGTCACCGGCGTGGAGGTCATCGTCGAGGCCATCACGACCGTCGTCTCCGATGGCGTTTCGGTGGCGAGCGTCGCGCAGAACGCTGGCGTCTGCGCGCGCACCATCAGGAGTTGGATTCTCGGGCTCGGCACGCGGCTCCTCGACCTTGAGCCGCTGTATCGACACCGCGCGAAGTTCGCACCGGCCGGCGCTCCGCAGAGCGCGAGGTTGCACCGGTGGGCGGCGGTGTCCGCGGAGGTCGCTTGGCGACATGCCACGGCCGAGGTGCCGGCGACGACGGACCTGCGTCGGTCCGCGGTTCAGGAGCGCCGGGATGCGGCGCAGCGATTCGTCGGGTTCATTGCGAGCATCGGTGGTGTGCGCGAGGTGGCGTCACTGGGCGCCGCGGTGTTCCGGGAGGCGGTCCTGTTGTTCCGAGGGCATCGAGTTGACACGCCGTGTGTCGTTGCGCCGGTTGCACCGGGACACCAGCCTGACGAGATCCCCGATGGCCCGTCGACGACCGAGCAAGCTCGACCCGCGAGCGATCGCCCAGTGGCGCTACGACCAGATGGTCGACGCGATGGGACCGATGGCACACGACGTCCGTGGCGAGGTCATCACCCGCATCAGCGCGGTCCCGACGCGGTGGCCCGCGGGAGCGACCCGCCCGATCTCGCGGGCCACCGTATACCGCTGGCTCGAACTCTACGCCGGAGGTGGGCTCGCGGCCCTCCGACCGCGGCGTCGCAAGGACCGCGGCGCCAAACGCGCGCGTCTGCCCAAGGATGTCGTCGCCAAAGCGCGCGAGGTCCTCGTCGGAGACCCGGAGATCTCGTTCACCATGCTCGCCACCCTGCTCGTCGCCGACGCGAAACTTCGGCTGCGCGCGCGGGGCATCTGTGTCTCGAGGTCGACCCTGCAGCGGCGGCTCGCCGCCGATCCGCTCTACGTGCGGCTCCAGCGCGGCCGTCGGGCCGCCCGCCGCCGGACGCGGTTCGTCGCGCGCGCTCCGCACGACATTTGGCACCTGGACGCCAAGGGGCCGATCACGATCTCGTTGCGCGCGCACAAGAAGCTCGTGTTCCACATCATGACCGTGCTCGACGATGCGTCGCGCGCGACGCTCGCGTCGGTCATCGTGCTCTCGCCGGACTTGTACGCCGCCGTGCTGGCGTTTCGGCGGGCCGCCGAGCGCTGGGGACTGCCCGGTCGCGTGTACGCCGACCGCGCGTCGATCTTCGACTCGCACGCGTTTCGCGCCGGCCTTGCCGACCTTGGCGCGCATCGCATCTGGGTCAAGCCGCGCAATCCTGAGGCGAATGGCAAGATCGAGGCGTTTCATCGCGCGCTCGGGATGTGGTTCGTCAAGCGGTTGCCTCGCCAGGTCGTCGTCGATCTCGTGCACCTGCAGCAGCTCCTCGACGGCGTCCTCGAGACCGTCTACATGGCGCACCGCCATCGTGGTCTCGCGACCTCCCCGCGCGACGCGCTCGGCGATCGCTCGTCGCCACGCGCGGTGTCTCGCGAGCGCCTCGTCGATGCGTTCCGCCAGCGACGCACGCTCAAGGCGCACCCCAAGACCGGCGAGGTCGACCTCGGCAGCAAGACCTTCCTCGTCCCCGCCGAGCTTCGCGGGCAGCGGCTGGTGTTCCTCGTCGATCCGGATCCCGACGTGCCGCCGCTGGTCGTCGAGCCGACCTCGCAGCGGCCGCTGCCCGTCGAGCGTGCCGCCATCCGGTCCGAGGATCTTGCGCCGGCGACACCGAAGGAATCGCGCTGGGGCGCCGGGCACCTGCAGACGCTTTACGACGCGTGGCGCGGCCAGCGCCGCCCGGTTGCCGAGCCGGGCTTCGGCTTGCCCGAGTTGTTCGCGTTGTTCGCCGAGGCGACCGGGCGCGCGGTCCCCCGGTCCGACGCAGAGGCCGCGCGCATCCATCATGCGTATCGCCGGTTCGGTCCCTTGCCTCGGCATGCGACCGAAACCGCCGTCCGCGCCATCGCTCGTCGCGTCGGCCAGGGACGACCACTCGACGTGTATCTCGACGCGCTCGCTCGCGACGTCACCCATCACCAAGGACAATCATGAAACGCGCACCTGCACTCGCATCCGCCCTGCCTCTGGAGTCGTCGCCCAATCCGGCGCCGTTCCCGTATCGCGACTGGTCTTTCGCCAAGACCGAGTTCGAGGCCCAGCTTCGACGCGGCACGTTCTACGGCCTCGTCACCGGCGCGTCGGGCACCGGCAAGACCTCGTTGTGTCACGCGCTCGCCGCCTCGCTCGACGATGCCAGGGGACAGATCCTCTACCTGTCGGCACCTCGCGTCTCGCTGCTCGGCGTCGTGCGCTACTTCGCACAGGTGCTGCGCGTGCTCCCGCGCCGCTCCAGCATCGAGACCATCAAGGCGCTCGTCGATGTCATCAAGGAGCGCAGCACAAGGCCCCTGCTCTGGATCGACGAGGCCGACCGCCTGCCGATGGCCACGCTCACCGAGCTGCGCAGCCTCGTCGAGTTCGACCCGGCGCCCGCGCCGCTGCTCAGCCTCATCCTGTCCGGCCCGCCGGAGCTTCGGTCACAGCTCGAAGCGCCCGCCCTGTTCCCGCTCAAGCGTCGGCTCGTCGTCCGCGCGACCCTCGACGGCCTGCGCCGCGACGAACTCGACGGATTCCTCGCGCATCGCTTCGGCGACGCCGCGCGGCGCGTCCCGGCATCGCTCAAGGACGAGCTGTTCGAGCGCACACGCGGCGCGCCAGCGCTCGCCGATCGCGTCATCACGCACGCGCTCGCGCGCACGACTAAGACGCTCGGCGACGGCGAGCTGCGCGAAGCGCTCGATGCCGCCGGCCTCTGACCCACCCGCGCCGTTCCCGGTCCGGCGCGTCCACGAGGTCCAAGCCCGCCCGAGCGAACGGCGCTGGCTCGTCGATGAGCTGTTCGCCAGTTCGTCCGTCGGGTTGCTCGGCGGGCCACCCAAGGCGTTCAAAACCTGGGTCGCCGCCGAGCTCGCGCTCGCAGTCGCCACCGGTACACCCGCGTTCGGTCGGTTCGCCGTCCCCGACCCAGGTACGGTGCTGTTCTTCGGCGCCGAGGACCCGCCGCCCGACCTGCGTACACGCTTCGACGGCATCGCGCGTGCGCGCCGACTCGACCTCGCGAAGGTCCCGCTGCTCCTGCTCGACGTCGCGCAGCTCCGCCTCGACGACGCCAACCACCTCGCCCGGCTTCACCGGACGGTCCAGATGCACGCGCCTCGCCTGCTCGTCCTCGACCCGTTCGTGCGGCTCGTCACCGGCCTCGACGAGAACAGCGCCCGCGACGTCTCCGCCGTCCTCGGCGCCCTGCGCACGCTGCAGCGCGAGCACGACGTCACCATCCTGCTCGTCCACCACATGCGCAAGTCACCCGCCGCCCATCCCGCGCAGCAGCTCCGCGGCTCCGGAGATTTCTCGGCCTGGCTCGACTCGGGCCTCTACCTCACCCGCGACGGTGACGACCGCGTGCTCGTCGTCGAGCACCGCTCCGCGCCCGCGCCGTCGCCGTTCCGTCTCCGCCTGGTGCCGGGCGACGCGCCGCACCTCGAGATCCACGACGCTCACGGCGCCGATGCCTCCGCTCCCGCCGGCAAACGGCTCGGGGCGCGTATCGTCGAGTGCCTTCACGCGGCCGCGGGCCCACAGCCAACCCAGTCGCTCCGCGACGCTCTACGCGTGCGCAAGGCCGACCTGCTCATCGCCTTGCGCGCGCTCGCCCAGCGCGGCCTCGTCACTAAGACCGCGCATGGCTGGACGCTCCCCTCTCGCGCCGACTGAACGCACGGTTCCCGGTTCCCGCTATAGAGATCCGAACTCGGGAACCGCCTCCGCGCAGTCGATCCCCATTGGGTCGGGCCACCGCACCGGCCCACGCCGCAGCGATTCACGGGATGCGAGTCTCAAAGAGCGTGAACTCCGACAGTCCGCTATGCGGACGACGCGAACATCTACGTGCGCAGCGAGAGAGCAGGGCACA
>CAYHSN010000317.1:0-4564 GCA_964359235.1 uncultured Vicinamibacterales bacterium
CGCGCGCTCACCGACGCCGCACCGTCACCGGCGCGCCGCGTGTGAGCTGCAGCCGCTCGGCCGCGCTCGCCGTGTTGGCCGCCACTTCCAGGTGATCGCTGCTGCCGAAGAGCACGGAGACTTCACCGTTGGCGATGTCGGCGTACGTGGACACGAGACGCCCGATGACGTGCCCGCCAACCTGAATCTCCAAGGCGCCCTCCTGCGCCACGCGATCGAACGCGCGGCGATCGATGTTCGTGATGAGATTGCCGAAGTGATCCACACGAAGCACCACGCCGGCGATCGCGGCCGCCTGCACGTCCGGCGCTGGGATGTCGAGCCGCTGATAGTCGGTGAGCGGCCGGCCCAGCGCGGCGAGCCGCACGCCTTTGGCCAGCCACCCGGCCGCAGGCGCGAAGCGATCGCGCCCTTCAAACGTCCGGCTTACCGTCGGCCGCGCGTACTGCCGCTCGGTCAGCTCGACCACGGCCTTCGGCCGCGCCTCGGCGAACACCGCCGTCAGGACGCCGTTGTCGGGGGCGATGAAGCGATAGTCGCCCGCCTCGGCCGCCAGGCCGCGTCGCGACGATCCGACGCCGGGATCGACGACCACGAGGAAGATCGTCCCGGCCGGGAAGTAGCGGTAGCACGCCGCCAGCTCGAGCGACGCGCCCAGCACGTCGTGCGGCGCGACGTCGTGCGAAATGTCGACCAGCGTCGCTTCAGGGCACAGGCCCAGCACGACGCCCTTCATCGTGCCCGCGTAGTGATCGTGGGTGCCGAAATCGGTGAGCAGGGCGACGACCGGTCGAGCCATGGACGGTAGCGGCGGGTCCGCTCAGATCTTCCGAAACAGGATTTCCCGGGTATTGATCTGCAGCAGCACCGACTCGCGGACCTCGAATCCTTCGAAGAGCCGAATGATATCGCGGTTGAGCAACACGCGCGTTCGGGTGTCGGTCGCCGGGTACGGCCTGTGCCGCAGATGCGCGTCGTCGGCGATCACGTATTTCGTGTAGTGCCCCTGATCGACTTTCGCCGTCCCGAAGAACCCGAGCACGGCGCCGCCGGGCCGGACCATTCCAGCGAGACAGCTCGCCAGGACCCTCGCCGCCGGCCAGTCGAGGTAGTCGAACACGTCCCAGCAGAGCACGCCGTCGACGCTGTGCTCCCGCCCGCGGAAGCGCGCCGCGAAAAAGGCGGCGAGATCGCCCGCCGGGTTCTGCCGCGCGGAGCGCTCGATTTCCGCGAAGAGATCCTCGACGAAGATCTTGCAGCGGAGCCGCTCGCCGAAGAACGTAATGTTCGAACCGACGACAGGACCGAGATCGAGGAGCGACAGGCTGTCGTGGTGGCCAAGCGAGGCGAGAAACTTCGGCAGAACTTTCGACGCGAAGACTCGGCCGTCATCAGCCGCCGGCGCGGTCTCGCCGGGCGGCGACACCGCGTCCGGCGGGTCGCCGCGCCGGGGACCCAGGCGAAACAGATCGGAGACGGTGCGTGCGGTGCTGTCGCCGGCCAACTGCCTCCCCCCGCCGGCCGCAGCCGGACTCACCTGGTCGAGGGCGCCGTGCTGGTGGGTGCGGGACCAGCCGGCCCGGCTATCGCTGCGCGGCGGGCTGCGCCGGCGGCGCCGTCGCCGGCGTCTGTCCCGGCGTCTGTCCCTGCGTTGGCGCCTGGGCCGGGGCCGCCTTCGTTTCCGGCTTGACCTCGGCCGGCTTCGGCTGGCCCGGCGCGCGCTGCATGTCGATGCTGCCGCGGAAGTGCGCGCCGTCGGCGATCGCCACGCGCGGCGCGGCGATGTCGCCGTCCACCGACCCGTTGTCGCGAATGTCAACCTTCTCGGTGGCCACCACGTTGCCCGTGATCTCGCCGAGCACGATCACCGCCTTGGCGAAGACCTGCGCCTTGATCTTGCCGTTGGGCCCGATGGTGAGGACATTCTGCCGGAGTTCGATCTTGCCCTCGACCTGGCCCTCAATCGTCAGATCTTCACTGCCGTTCAGCTCGCCTTTGATCACCACGGACTTGCCGATGTTCATGGTGTCTCGCTCCAGTTGACGTTTCGGCTCGCCCGGACGCGGCGCGCCGACGGCCACTTCACCCGCGTGCGCACCCGGTGCCGCCGCGGACGGAGTCGGTGGTTTGACAGCTTCGTCCCGTTTCCACATGGCTCACACTCTCCCACCCGGAGACGCCAAGCCACTGATTCGAAGGCCCAGCCTACTGTCCCGGTCCCGAGGTTTCGTCAGTATACGGGACCGGACAAACGAAGTCTAGTCCTTTCATTGCTGAGAGTTAGCGGCGGGTGATATGATCGAAGCCTCCGTGAGGATCTACTTCGATCACAACGCCACGACGCCCCTCGACCCGGCTGTCGCCGAGGCCGTGAGCCGTGTGCTCCGCGAGGACTTCGGGAACCCGTCGAGCGTGCACCACTTCGGGCAGCGCGCCAAGGCGCTCCTGGACGACGCCAGGAGCGCGGTGGCGGCGCTCATCGACGCCGACCCGGGCGAAGTGGTGTTCACGAGTGGCGGGACCGAGGCCGACAACCTCGCGATTCGCGGCGCGGCCCAGGCGCTCGAACCCGCCGGGCGGTGTCATCTGATCGCCAGCGCCATCGAGCACGAAGCCGTGCTCATGACGCTCAAGGCCCTCGCGCACCGCGGCTGGAAGACGACGCTCCTTCCCGTCGGCGCTTCTGGGATCGTGTCGATCGAGGCGTTGCGCGAGGCCCTCACCGACGAGACCGCGCTCGTCTCGGTGATGGTCGCCAACAACGAGATCGGCACCATCCAGCCGATCGCGGAACTCGCCGCGCTAGCGAAGAGCCGCGGCGCGCTCGTCCACACCGACGCCGTGCAGGCCATCGGCAAGATTCCGGTGAGCATCAAGCGGCTCGGTGTCGACCTGCTGGCCCTGTCGGCCCACAAGTTCAACGGCCCGAAGGGCGCGGGCGCGCTCTGGATTCGGCGCGGCGTCCGGCTCACCGCGCACATGACCGGCGGCCGGCACGAACGCAACCGCCGCGCCGGTACGGAGAATGTCCCTGGGATCGTGGGCCTCGGCGTGGCGGCGGCCGTGGCGAGCGCGAAGCTCCGGCAGGAAGCTGAACGGATCGCCGCGCTTCGGGACCGGCTGGAGGCCGGGATTCTCTCAGGCGTGCCGGGCACTCAGGTGAACGGGGCGCGCGAGCCTCGAGTGCCGAACACGACGAACGTCAGTTTCGAAGGCGTCGAGGCTGAATCCCTGTTGATCGGCCTCGATCTCGAGGGCATCGCGGTCTCGACCGGGTCCGCCTGCTCATCGGGGACCCTCGAGCCCTCGCACGTCCTGCGAGCGATGGGCTTCTCCGCGCACCGCACGCAGAACTCGATCCGGTTCAGTCTCGGCGCTGGCAACACGGTCGACGACGTGGATGACGCCCTCGACCGGCTGCCCCGGGTGGTCGAGAAGCTGAGGGCGCTGACGGGATCCAGACGAGGCTGACACAGGTCATCGCTCTCTTGATTGTCCTATGCGCGTAGTTGTCGCCATGTCCGGCGGCGTCGATTCGTCCGTGGCCGCGGCCCTGCTCGTCGAGGCGGGCCACGATGTGGTCGGGGTGTCGATGCAGCTCTACGACCCGCAGCAGGGAGAGACGCGCTTCGGCTCCTGCTGTACGATCGACGACCTTCACGACGCGCGCCGGGTGGCCGCGGCGCTAGGCATCCCGCATTACCTCGTCAACTTCGAGCGGCAGTTCGGCGAGCAGGTGGTCTCAGATTTCGTGCGGGAGTACGCGGCGGGGCGCACGCCGATCCCGTGTGTGCACTGCAACGGCCAGCTCAAGTTTGCCACTCTGCTCGAGCGCGCCCGGGCGTTCGACGCCGAGCGCGTCGCCACAGGCCACTACGCGCGCGTCTCGTTCGACGCGCGGCGTGGCCGGCACGTGCTCCGCCGGGGGCTCGACCCCGTCAAGGATCAGTCGTATTTTCTCTTCACGCTCGACCAGGCCCAGCTCGCGACCGCGGAGTTCCCCGTGGGCGATCTGAGCAAGGACACCGTGCGCGCTCACGCGCGCCGGTTCGGACTCCGGGTCGCAGAGAAGCCCGACAGTCAGGAGATCTGCTTCGTGCCCCCTGGCGAGCACGCGTCCTTCGTCGAGCGGCACGCGCCCGAGCTGGCCACGGCGGGTGTCGTCGTCGACCAACAGGGACACGTCGTCGGGCGGCACGGCGGCGTCCACCACTTCACCGTTGGTCAGCGCAAGGGGCTCGGCCTATCGGCCGGCATTCCCCTCTACGTCGTCGCGATCGACGCGCCGGCCCGGACAGTGGTCGTCGGGCCGCGCGAGTCGATTGAGCGCGCCAGCTTCACGGCGTCCCGAGTGAACTGGATTCTTTGCGAGCCGCCGGCGGTCGCGCGCCGCGTGACCGCCCAGATTCGCTATCGCCACCGCGAGGCGCCCGCGACCGTTCGACCGTTCGACCGCGGCCGCGTGACGGTCGAGTTCGACGAGCCGCAGCCGGCCGTCGCGCCGGGACAGGCGGTGGTGTTCTACGAGGAGGACGCGGTGGTGGGAGGAGGGTGGATAGACTGA
>CAYHSN010000318.1:0-1924 GCA_964359235.1 uncultured Vicinamibacterales bacterium
CTACGGCGGCCGCGAGAACCTGGAGGCGATCGACTTCCTGCGCCAGCTCAACGCGCTGACGCACGAACGGCATCCCGGCACGGTGATGGTCGCCGAGGAATCCACGGCGTTTCCGTCGGTCAGCCGTCCCACCTGGGTCGGCGGGCTGGGCTTCACCTACAAGTGGAACATGGGCTGGATGCACGACCTGCTGCTCTACGCGAGCAAGGATCCGGTCCACCGCAAGTGGGAGCACCACCACCTCACCTTCTCGATGCTCTACGCCTTCACCGAGAACTACATCCTGCCCTTCTCACACGACGAGGTCGTGCACGGCAAGCGGGCGATGCTCGACAAGATGCCGGGCGACGTCTGGCAGAAGGCGGCCACCCTGCGCGCGATCTACGGGTACATGTACGGGCACCCGGGCAAGAAGCTCCTGTTCATGGGCGGCGAGTTCGGGCAATGGCGCGAGTGGAGCCACGACCGCAGCCTCGACTGGCACCTGCTGGACGAGGCGACGCACCAGGGGCTCCGGCGATGGGTGCAGGATCTGAACCGCGTGTACCGGCAGGAGCCGGCGCTCTTCGAGCAGGACTTCGTGTGGACGGGGTTCCAGTGGATCGACTGCAACGACAACGAGGCGAGCGTCGTGTCGTTCATGCGTCGCGCGCGCGACCCGCGCGAATTCGTCGTGATGGTGATGAACTTCACGACCGTCGTGCGTGACGGCTACCGCGTGGGCCTGCCGGAGGCGGGCTACTACCGGGAGCTGCTGAACAGCGACGCGCCGCTCTACGGCGGGAGCGGCGCCGGCAACGCCGGCGGCGCGTGGACCGAGCCGGTGAACGCGCACGGCCATCCGCAGTCCTTGCGGCTGACGCTGCCGCCGCTCGCCTGCTTGCTGTTGAAGATCGCCAGATAGGCTCCGGGCTTCAGGCTCCGGACTCCAGGCCCGTCACGCCGTCACGCCGAAAGGAACACCAGAAGGCCACGAAGACACGAAGGCACGAAGGAAGACTTCTGGCAGTTGACCAGCGAAGGGCGCTGGCGTAGATTCATCGACACTTTTCTCGGACAGCCAGCTTGAGACGGGGAGGTCCGCCATGCGCGTCCTGATTCTCGCTTTGTCCGTCGTCCTGGTTGCCGCCGGCCCTGCGTCGGCGCAGCTCTCGATCGCGTTCGACAAGTACCACTCGTTCGACGAGGTCACGGCACTCTTGCGTGAAGCCACGCAGAAGTATCCGGACCTCACGAGTCTCTCGTCGATCGGCAAGAGCTACCAGGGGCGCGACCTCTGGCTGCTCACGATCACGAACAAGAAGACCGGCGCGCCCGAAGACAAGCCGGCGCTCTACGTGAACGGCTGCCTCGACTCGAGCGAGGTCGTGACGGGCGAGGGTGTGCTCTATTCCATCAAGCGCCTGCTCGACGGCTACGGCAAGGACCCGCGCATCACCCGCATCATCGACCGCCGGACCCTCTACATCGTCCCGCGCGTCATGCCGGACCAGACGGAGCTGTACGTCACGACGCCGCAGAACGCTCGCAGCATGAGCGCCGAGCCGATGGATGAGGACGGCGACGGCCGGAAGGACGAGGACGCGGATGACGACGTGAATGGCGACGGGCACGTGGTGCAGATGCGCATCACAGATCCGAACGGCGAGTGGAAGATCTCGGACCGCGATCCGCGCCTGATGGTGCGGCGCCAGCCGGGCGAGCTCACGGGCACGTTCTACCGCGTCATGTCCGAAGGAAAGGATGACGACGGCGACGGCCAGTTCAACGAGGACCGCGTCGGCGGCGTCGATCCGAACAGGAACTATCCCGGCAACTGGGCGCCGGTGCACACGCAGAACGGCTCGGGTCCGTATCCGCTCTACGTGCAGGAGGTGCGCGCCGAGGTCGAGTTCATCGAGAAGCACCGCAACATCGCGGGCTA
>CAYHSN010000318.1:2024-4556 GCA_964359235.1 uncultured Vicinamibacterales bacterium
GCCGACATGCTGCCGGAGGTCGACATCGCGTCGCTCGACGCGAAGGCGCTCGGCGGCGGGCTCTTCAGGGTGACGGCGAAGGTGCGCAACGCCGGCTACATCCCGACCTCAACGAAGATGATGGAGAAAGTGCGGCGGGCGCAGCCGGTCGTGGCGGCGCTCGCGGCGAAGGGCGACATCGAGATCATCGACGGCAAGCCCGAGCTGTCGCTGGGTTCCCTGGAGGGCGCGCCGGCCGAAGCGAAGCGCGCCGAGTGGATCGTGCGCGTGAAGGGCGCGGCGCCGGTCGAGGTGACCGTGACGGCGTCGGCCGTGACCGCGGGGAAGGCCACGAAGTCGGTGACGCTGAAATAGTGACGCTGAGGTAGGGGCCGAGCTTGCCTGCCCCGAGCCGGGTCGAGGGGCTCGGCCCGCGCACGAAGCCAGGCCACGAAGGGGTGCCCGAGCGCCACACCTCTCGGCCCAAGGCGAGAGTCGAGTCATTGGAAGCAGGATCGTCGGCGGATCCGCCCGGACGGGTTTGGCGGAGAGAGAGGGATTCGAACCCTCGGTACGGTTTCCCGTACACACGCTTTCCAAGCGTGCTCCTTCAACCACTCGGACATCTCTCCGAAGTAGCTCTCAGCTTTCAGCTCTCAGCTCTCAGCCTGTCGGCACAGTCCTGAGCTGAAGGTTTAGGGCTGATAGCTGATAGCTGACGGCTGATAGCTGACAGCTTTGATGAGTCTATCACGCGGTCGAATCCGGGAATTGATAGTCCTTGAACCGCGCGCGCAGCGCCGATTTCAGGAACTTGCCCGCCGCCGTGCGCGGGATCTCCGTCACGAACTCGATCGCGTCGGGCACGCACCAGCGCGCGAAGCGCTCCGCGAGATACTCGCGCAGCTCGTTCGCCGTCACCTTCGCGCCTTCCTTCACCACGACCGCCGCGAGCGGGCGCTCGACCCACTTCGGGTGCGGCACGGCGATGACCGCGGCCTCGGCGACCGCCGGATGTCCCATGAGCGCATTCTCGAGCGCCACCGAGCTGATCCACTCGCCGCCCGACTTGATGAGATCTTTCGCGCGGTCCTGAATCTCGATGTAGCCGTGCGGATCGATCGTCACGATGTCGCCGGTGCGGAACCAGCCGTCGTCGGTGAACGCCTGCCGCGCCTCCTCGTTGTTGAAGTACGACGCGGCGATCCACGGCCCGCGCACTTCCAGCTCGCCCATGCTCTTGCCCGTCCACGAGACGAGCCCCTCGGCGCCGCGCGCGCGGATTTCGACGAACGGCGCCGGGCGGCCCTGCTTCGCGCGCACCGCGTACTGCTCGGCGCGCGGCGCGTTCACGAGTTCCGACGGCACCTGCGACACCGTGCCGAGCGGCGTGGTCTCGGTCATGCCCCACGCGTGAAGGATGCGCAGGTTGTGGCGCTCCTGGAACGCCTGGATCATCGCGGCCGGCGCGGCCGAGCCGCCGACGAGCAGCGCGCGCAGGTTCGACAGGTCGTACGCGCCGGGGTTCTTGTCGAGCGCCTGCAGCACGGCGAGCCACACCGTCGGCACGCCGAGCGCGATCGTGATGCGCTCGCCCTGGAAAAGATCGAGCAGGCTCGCGGGATCGAGGTGCGGGCCCGGCAGGACCTGTGTGGCGCCTGCGAGGGCGCCCGTGTACGGCGCGCCCCACGCGTTCGCGTGGAACATCGGCACGACGGGCAGGACCACGTCGGTTTCGCTGATGCCGATCGTGTCGACCGCGAGGCTGACGAGCGAGTGCAGCACCAGCGCGCGGTGCGAGTAGAGCACGCCTTTCGGGCGGCCCGTCGTGCCGGTCGTGTAGCACATGGCGGCCGCCGTGCGCTCGTCGAGATCGGGGAGGGCGAAGCCCCGGGCGTCCTCGGCGCCGACGAGCGATTCGTAGTCGAGCATCCCGTCCGGCGGCGCGCCGTTCGCGCCGATCACGACGACGTGCTTCGGCTTCACACGGTCGCGGATCTTCTCGAACACCGGCAGCAGCGTCGCGTCGACCAGCAGGACCTTGTCTTCGGCGTGATTGACGATGAAGCTGAGCTCGTCGGGGTGGAGGCGCAGGTTGAGCGTGTGCAGCACGGCGCCGAGGATCGGGACGCCGAAGTACGCCTCGAGGTGCTGCTGATGGTTCCACGCGAGCGTCGCGACGCGGTCGCCGGGTGCGACGCCGAGCCTGGCCAGCGCGGCGGCGAGCTGGCGCGCGCGGCGTCCGAGATCGGCGTAGGCCGACCGGTGCAGGCTGCGGTCGGGCCGGCGCGTGACGATCGTCTTGTGGGGGAACACCGTTTCGGCGCGGCGCAGGATCGCGCCGATCGTGAGCGGGTAGTCCATCATCAACCCGTGCATCGTGTCCTCCGCTGGTGGGGCGCACGGATTGTACGCTACACTGGAGCGTTTCCGGATCTGCACCGTCGGCCCGGTGGCGGGTCGCACCGCGGCTCGGATCCTGCGCAATCTCAGCCTACGAACCGCGTCAGGGCCGGAAGGCAGCAGCGCTAAGTAGTCACTGACATGTGCCGC
>CAYHSN010000319.1:0-4552 GCA_964359235.1 uncultured Vicinamibacterales bacterium
ACGGGCAGTTGTTCGCGCAGTAGCGCGTGCCGACGCAGCGGTTGTAGACCTGCTGGTTCAGACCTTCCGCGCTGTGCACGGTCGCCAGCACCGGGCACACCGTCTCGCACGACGCGTTCGCGCAGTGCTGGCACAGCATCGGCTGATGGACGACGTCGACGTCCTTGCCGGCGTCGGTGAAGTAGCGGTCGATGCGCAGCCAGTGCATCTCGCGCTGGCGGCGCACTTCGTCACGGCCGACGACAGGGATGTTGTTCTCGGCTTGGCAGGCGACCACGCAGGCAGAGCAACCAGTGCAGGCGTTCAGGTCGATGACCATCCCCCACCGACGTCCGGTGTAGGGATGATCGGATGGCCACAGGTCTTCACGTCCGCGCTCCAACGGACGCGTTCCAGTCGCCTGTGGCCGGATGCGGGAGACCGTTGTCTCCCGTACGATCAGGCGCGCGCCGGCAGATGAGATCCGGCGCGGTTCCATGATGGAGTGATGGCGCTGCGTGGTCGCCAGCTCAAGCCGAGAACCCGTCGGCGCGATGGTGACGCGCCGCGCGTGATAGCGCAGCGCGCCGTCACGCAACACGACAAACGGCGCGGCGTTCGCGCCGACAAGCCCGTTATCGCCGACGCCCGGCTGGGCGTCGATCCAGCGCGGTCCGATCTCCTTGAACCGGTCCGTGCCGGCGCGCCCGTAGCCGAGGGCCACGGCCACGACCTCGTCGTGCTGGCCCGGCTGCACGTACACCGGGAGCGTGACCGCGACCCCGAGCGCTGTCGAGGGGCCGTCGGCCGCCGCCTCGAGACGCACGACGTCGCCCTCCCGCAGGTTCAGACGCGCGGCCGTCGCGGGCGAGAGGCAGGCGTAGTTGTCCCAGGTGGCCTTCGAAATCGGATCCGGAAGTTCCTGCAGCCACGGGTTGTGCGCGTGCTTCCCGTCGAGCATGCCGACCTTGGGGTAGAGCACCAGAGTCAGCGCACCGGCAGGCGCCGCGCCGCTTACGGCGCCGTAGCGCAGCCCTTCAGGGCTGCCCGCCGCCGCCTGCGGCGGCGCGACCGGAAGCGCGGCGATGCCGTCGTGCACCGCGTAGTCCCAGAACTCCTGGAACGAGGTCACTCCGGTCTGGCGCGCGAAGATCGCCGTCTGCCAATGCCCGCACACGAGGTCGTAGGCCGGCCGCCGATCGCCCGTCCACGCCGCGAGCGTTTCGAGCGCCGCGCGCGTGTTCGCGAGCGGCTGGATCGCCGGCTGCGTGACACTCGCCCAGCCTGCCACGGGCTCGGCGTCGCCCCACGACTCGAGGTAGTGATGATCCGGACAGACGTGCGACGCGAGAGCCGAGGTCTCGTCCGGCGAACCCGCGAAGCTGACGAAGAGCTTCACGTTCTTGACGAGCCCCGCGAACTCCTCGCCGATCGGCAGGTCGTACGCCGGGTTCGCGCCGGCGACGAGGAGCGCCGCGATCGACCCTGCCCGCAACTCGGCGACGAGCCCCTCGATCTCGGCGTCGTGGCCCTGGCGCTGGTTCGACGGGCGATCGATGTCGATCGTCCGGCCGTAGTTGCCGAGCAGGTGATTGATGAAGTTGCAGAGAACCTGCGCCGCGACATCCTGGCTGCCGGAGACGACGAGACTGGCGCTCCGCGCTTCCCACAGCCGATTCGCCACATCGTCCAACAGCGCGGCCGCGACCGGCCCCTCGGCGGCGCTCGGGGCGTCGAACGCGGCGCCGGCTTTCTGCGCGATCCGCGCGGCCAGGCGGCTCAGAACCGGACCGCTGTCGTCCGGCGCGATCCGCGCCCGCTGATCGGCCTTCGTGCCCGTCACCGACAGCCGCGCCTCGAACTGCACGTGATACGAGCAGCGTGGCGGGTCGCCATCGAGCGATCGGCCTTCGCGGTACGCGCGCGTGAACTCGACCGGCGCGATCCACGTGCCGAGAAAGTCCGCGTCGACACTGACGATGACCGTCGCGCGATCGAAGGAGTAGTGGGGCAGCACGCGCCGGCCGTGTGTCCGCTGGTGCGCGTCGAGGATCGCGGATGACGACAGCGCGTCGTAGACGACGTGCCTGGCGTTGGGAAAGCTCGCGAGGAACTTGTCGATCGTGGCGTTGAGCGCCGGGCTCGTGACCGTGCCGGTCAACAGACGCACGGCGCCGCCCTGCGCGCGGACAGCGTCGAGGTGCGCCATCACGTCGCGATCGATCTCCTCCCACGACGCCGGCTGGTTCTTCCGAAGCGGTGCACGATAGCGCCGGCTGTCGTACAACTCGAGCACCGACGCCTGCCCGACGGCGCACAGGCCGCCGCGGCTGAGCGGATGCTGCGGGTTGCCCTCGAGCTTGATCGGCCGGCCGTCGCGCGTCTTGACGAGCACGCCGCACGCGGCGCTGCACGCGCCGCAGGTCGAGGCGTACCAGACCGCCTGTCCCGGCGTGACCTCCTCCGGCTTGAGAAGGAACGGGATGGCGCTCGTGACCGGCGCGCGCTGGCAGCCGGCGGCGACCGCGCCGGCGATGCTGAAGCCCGCCGCCTTCAAGAAGCCGCGGCGCCCGTAGCGCCTGCTCACGTCGACGGGCGCGACTGGCGCGGGGAACTCATCCGCCGCGGTACGGAGGAACGCTTCGTCCATGTCGCGCTCTTCGAGCGACTGCCAGTACTGCTTGCTCGTGTCGTTCGCCATCGTCCGGTCACACGTAGCGCCGGCCTTCAGGCCGGCCTCAGGCGCGACTGAAGTCGCGCGCTACGACGGTTGCTGAACACGCGCGACTGAAGTCGCGCGCTACTGGAACCCTTCCTAGTAATGACAACTCACACAATCAATCGACGCGTTGACCGGCTTACCCGCCACGCCCTGCGCGGTCGACTGCCGGTGGCAGTTCACGCACCAGCCCATCGACAGCGACTGCACCTGCCGCACTCGCTCCATCGTCTCGATCGGTCCGTGACAGGTTTGGCAGGTCACGCCCGCGCCGACGTGCGACCGATGGTCGAAGTAGACGAAGTCGGGCACGTTGTGCACCTTCACCCACTGGATCGGCGCCGGCTTGAGCGACGGGTCGGGCTGCAGCTCGCCGTTGAGGCCGAGCGCCGTGTAGATCTTTCTGAGCTCGGGGCTGATGATCCGGCGCGGTGTACGGTGCTCCTGTGTCGCCAGCTCGTCTTCGGCGCGGACCGCGCCGAGCGGCGCCGTGACGAACTTGTGGCAGTTCATGCACACGTTCACCGGCGGAATACCCGCATGCCGGCTCTTCTCGGCGCCGAAGTGACAGTAGAGGCACGGCATCTGCAAGTCGCCCGCGTGCACGCGGTGCGAGTAGGCGACCGGCTGCGTCGGCTCGTAGTCCTGCTGATCGCCGGGCAACCGCCAGTTGGCGATGCGCGGCGTCACGGCCAGCAGGCTGTAGCCGAGGCCCACGAGCAGCGCGACCGTGACGAGGCGACTCGACATCGGTGGCCTCACACCGAACGGCCGGCCGCGGCGGGCCGGCGATACCAGCGCACGACCTGCGGCCGTCGCCAGAGGTACGGGTTCGGCACCACGAGCACGTGCACCAGCCGCGTGAACGGGAAGAACAGGATCAGCAGGAACGCGTTCGTGATGTGCAGTTTCACCGCGATCGGGAACGCGGCGATGGCGACCAGATCCGGCGACAGGCGGAGCAGCGACCAGAGGTACGGCGCCGCGATCGAGGCGAACCACGACGAGCCCCACGGATACACGATCGCGACGTACACGCCGCCGAGGACCTGGAAGAGCAGCAGCGCCAGCACGACCCAGTCGGCCCAGGTCGTGACCGTTCGCACCTTCCAGGACGTCATGCGGCGCGTGAGAATCAGGAGCAGGCCGACGAGCGTCAGGATGCCGAAGATGAGGCCCGTCGTCTCGAGGATGTAGAGGCGCAGCGGGCGGCTGTTCCAGGCCAGCACGGTGGCCGGCACGAGAAACGCCACCACGTGACCGGTGAGCACGACGAGGATGCCGTAGTGAAAGGGCACGAGCCCGTAGAAGTGCTGCTGGTTCTCCAGGAACTGCGACGAGAGGCTCGAATACGTGAACCCCTGGCCGCGGTACCGCTGGATGGTGACCAGCAGGAACGTGAACATCGCCACGTACGGCAGCACGCCGAACAGCAGCCCGTCGAAATAGCCGACGAGACTCAGCATGGTTAATCGACCTCCGCGCCGGCAGGCGCGCACGCGGCGAGCACCTCCCGAATCGCCTTCACGAGCGGAAGGAACGGGCTCTCGGATTTCTCGAGCGGCTCGAGCATCTTGACGACCGCGGGCACGAGCGCGTTGGCGATGAGCAGGTCCGCCTCGTCCGTGCCGAGCTTCGTGACGAGCAGGAGCATCGACGCGAGATGGTCGGGCAGCTCGCCGCCCTCGGCGATGCCGTGCTCGCGCAGCGCCTGGCGCATCCGGACGAGGAACGCGCCGCGCTCGTACTCCTCGCCGAACAGGTGCCAGCCGACCTCGAGCGCGCAGACGGGGTTGAGATCGAACGTGCGCGTGAAGAGCTCCTGCAGGTCATTGCTCGTCAGGGCGGGGCCCC
>CAYHSN010000320.1:0-2795 GCA_964359235.1 uncultured Vicinamibacterales bacterium
CCAAGCCGGATGGACGAGATCCGAACGGCCTTGCTCTTCGCCCTGGGCTTCTGACCGGGCCGACCAAGGTCGGCCCCTGCGAATCCGAGACGTTACCGCAGTTGCGAACGGCTGTCAGCGTCCCTCTCCTCGCAGAGCGGACACGTTCACTCCGAGCGCGGCCACGAGGGCGCGATCCAGTTCGACTAACCTCGGCGTGGAGAGGCTGCCCACGAAGTGGGTGAGGGCGGACTTGGGGAGGCTGACCAGTTCGTCGCAATGCACGGCGCTCTCGTGCCGCAGACCCTCACCGGGTCCAACGGGCACCTGCGTCGACAGGCCGTGGCGCGCCGAATACACAGGCGCGCAGACGACCGTCGAGAACTTCGAATCGAGGAGCACCTGACGACTGACGACGAGGAAGACGCGAAACCGCCTGGGGTCTCTGGCCGAGGGTTTCGCGACGCGGTAGAAGTCGCCGCGCTTCACAGGTCCACCTGGTAGCTCAGGACGTCCTCGGCCTCGGCATTCAACCCGTCGGCGTGATGATTGATCAGCGCGAGGTCGCGCGCGTCAGCGGCGCGTCGCGCCTGCGCCGCCAGACTGTCCCGCAGCAGCCGCTCGATCGCCCGGGACCGGCTCTCGCCCTTCCTCGCGGCCCGATCGACGGTCTTCAGGATGTCCTCCGAAAGTGTGACAGACGTCTTCATTCTCATACCACCAACATACTCCCTGGAGGCGGCCCGGGGCAAGCGCGTCAGCGTTATCGGGTCGTTGGGCGATCGGTGGTCCGGCTGAAGCCGGACCAGGCAGGGCCGCCTGAAGGCGGCCCCTACGCCGATTGCTTCACACTGCCCCGCGAGCTTGCGCTCACCCTGACGCATGAGATCTGAATTGAAGCCCAGCCTCCGCCAGTGCCCAATCGCGACACGCGCCGTGTTGACTATTTTTGAGGCGCGCGTGCCGACGACCCGATCGCCAGGGCCGCGCTCTTCTACAACGCAAACAGGTAGTTCATCTTCACCACCAGCGATCGGTTCCTCGCGTCGAACCCGCCCCACCAGTGGTCCAGCTCGTTGTAGACGACGAAGAGCTCCGAGCCGGGTTTCAGAATCCAGTTGAAGCGCACGTTGGTCGAGAACTGCTGCGTGTCCTGGTTGTACTGAAACAGGCCGAGCACCGCCAGGTCGTTCCTGAACGCCACCTGCACGCGCGATGACGCGAGGTGCGTGGCGAACTCGCCCTGGGGCAGATTGACCCAGTTGATGTCGTAGTTGAACGACACGCCGAAGTTGGTCGTCATCCGATAGTCGCTCCGAATGCTCAGCGTGTCGCGCGCGCCGTTCCAGAACCCTCCGGTCGTGTAGCCGAGATTCAGGCGCGCGTGCCGCCGGCGGAACGTATCGAGGCGGAACGACGTCGTGCTGAAGCGGTAGGCGCCGACGGGGATGACAACCCCCGGACGCAGACGGAACGGCTGGTCGAGGTTCTCGAAGGCATTGGTCAGGGTCACCGTCGCGGCGTCGCCGGTCTCGAAGTTCGTCTTGAACTCGGCCTGGCGCTCCCGCGTCACGAGCACGTTCTCGCGGTCCGTCAGGTAGTCGAAGGACGCTTTGACGTCGAGCTGCCGGATGATGTCGGAGTTCGGCCGCGGACTCCAGCGCACCTCGCCCGAGTTCTGGCGGTTGTCGCGCCGGCGCACGAAGCCGACGCCCGGGTTGAAGCCCTCGCCGACGTCCAGGTAGCGCCAGGTCGCGGCGAAGCGATCCGTGTCGTACGCGAAGCGCCCGTACCCCGCGTTCGCCGCCTTCGGTTTCGACGTGTCGTCCACCGCGGCCACCCAGCCTTCGACGAACCAGACCTGCCTGAAGAAGAAGTTCGCGTCGACGCCGAACGCGCGGTTGTCGCGATCGCCGCCCTGGCGGTTCGTGACGACCGCGCCGACACTCGAGCGCTTGAAAACGTCGCGTTTCACGCGGACGACGGTGAAGTTCTCCGACGGCAGTCCTCCCTTGCCGAACTCGCCGGTCTGCATGTTGAGCACGCCGAGCGTCGTCCGGCCCTCGCGGCCGGCCAGCCGCGCGCCGGCGAGCAGCGGCACGATCTCACCGCGATCGGACAGACCGATGCGCCGCGTGAAGACGAGGTCAGCCTCGCGCGGCAGGCCGAAGCGGAACATCTGCTCGTTCTCGAGGAAGAGCTGACGCTTCTCGGGGAAGAAGAGGGAGAACCGCGTGAAGTTGATCTGCTGGGTATCGACCTCTTCCTGCGCGAAGTCGGTGTTGACCGTGAAGTCGGCGGTCAGGCCGGTCGTGACGCCCCACTTGGCGTCGAGGCCGGCTTCGCGCCGCGTCGTCGTCGCGCGGGCGACCAGGTCGTTCGTCCCGCCGCCGAGCGCGTACGGGCGCACCTGGAAGTTGCGCCCCGGGTGAACGTCCCTGAGCTGATGGAGGTGGCCGAGCTCAGCAGGCCGGTACCAGGTCGAGTCGTTGGCGACAAACGGCCAGTACACCTCTTCGTTCTTGCGCGGGATGTTCCGCTTGAAGCCGATGCCCATCGTGATGTCCTGGCCATCGGCGGGCGGCTCGAAGCGAAGCGACTTGAACGGGATGGCGATCTCGACGTCGAAGCCCTGCGGCGTCCGGCTTCCACGCGAGAGCCAGACGGTGTCGAAGTTATGGTTGCGCGTGCTCTCGTTCTCGCCGGTCTGTAGCAGGTCCTCCATCAGGCCGTTGGCGTTCGAGACGAACTGAATCGCGCTGCGGTGATCGTGATAGGCGTCGACCATGACCGCCACCAGATCGTCGGCGCCGCCG
>CAYHSN010000320.1:2895-4547 GCA_964359235.1 uncultured Vicinamibacterales bacterium
GAGCATGGGCCGGCTGCCCTCGACTGGGCTCGGGCCAGGGAAGCCGGCCCCCACGTACGGCATCCGAATGTCGCACACGAAGCCTACCTCCACACCGCGGCCAGCGGGAGTTCCCGGCTCGGCGTCGGTCCGCTCTTGAGCACGGCGTCGGCCACCTGGCGCGCGAGCGCGCCCAGGTTGCCCGCGCTTTCGACGTTGCACATGATGGCGACGGCCAGCTTGCGCTCGGGGTCGCGGAGCAAGAAGGTCGAACCGCCCGTCGCGCCGCCGCTGTGGAAGACCCACCGGCGCCCCTGCTGGTCGGTCTGGATGCGCCAGCCGAGCGCGTAGTCGATCTTCGAGCCGTCGTTCAGCGTCGCCGGCGTGTACATCTGCTCGAGGGTTTCGCGCCGGACGAGCTTCCCTTCGTCGAGCGCGATGTGGAAGCGAAGCAGATCCTCGACCGTCGAGATGATGCCGCCGCCGGCCCACTTGATGCTGAGGTCGGCGTACGGCGCGTTCACGACGCCCGGGCCATCGCCGCCCCTGAGGTACTGGCGCGCGCGATTCGGCACGATCTCCGGCGGGTGCTCGAGCCGGGTCTCCTTCATGCCGGCCGGTCCCCACACCTTCTCCTGCATGTAGGCCTCGAAGGTCAGGCCGGACGCCTTCTCGATCACGCCCGCGATCAGGTTGTAGGCGTAGCTCGAGTAGCTGTACTTCGTGCCCGGCGTGAAGAGCAGCGGGTCGTCCTTGAAGATCGCGATGGCGTCGGCAATCGAGTCGAACAGCTTCTGGCTCGGGTTCTCGGCGGGCTTGTAGTGCCGGATGCCCGAGGTGTGCGTCAGGATGTGCCGCAGCGTCATCGTGACGATCTTGTCGGGGAACGCCGGCACGTACTTCTGGACTGGATCGTCGAGCGACACGCGGCCCTGCTCGACGAGCTTCGTGGCAGTGGCGTATGAGGATTGCTGCGCCTGAAGCGCCGCGAACGGGACGAGGACGAGCAGCGCAGAGACAGCGAAGATCTGAACGCGCTTGCGTATCGGCACGCGGCACCCCTTCACGCGAGAGTGACATATCTTAGCCGAGTTGACGGGGGCTCACCACAGCGCGGCTGAGCCGCAACCAAACTGAGGGCTCACCCGCGCTAGGCGGCGGGCCCACGGGCCCGCCGCTTCTAGTAATACAAACCCGCTCAGCGCTCGGACCGACTCCAGGAACTTCTTGTCAGAAAAACAAGATCTTGCGGGTTTGTATTACAGAGACCGCGGAGAACGCGGAGAATCAACTATTGAGTTTGAAAGCGGTTTCGGCGATAACACGCGTGCGTGACCCAAGCCCCAAGCCTCGAGCCCCAAGCCGCGGAGGCCTCTGATGACCCGCCGCGTGCTTCTTCGCGTCCTCGCGATCCTCGCCGCCGCGCTGCCGTTCCGCCCGCTGCGCCTCCGGGCGACCGGTGTCACCGACAGCTTCGGTCGCACGTACGATCACGACAACCTCTTCGTCGTGGGATCGCCGACGCTGCCGACGGCCGGATGCACGAACGGCACCCTGACGTTCGTGGCGCTCACGCTGCGCTCGGCCGGTGAGATCGTGCGGTAGAATCGTGCCATGGCAACCCCGGCCTCGCACCGCGCGACGCTGCAGGCATCCTCCGCCGAGTTCCTCAA
>CAYHSN010000321.1:0-4530 GCA_964359235.1 uncultured Vicinamibacterales bacterium
CGCGCCGCTACGCCGAGGCGTACGCGCGCGCGAAGGGATCGCAGCAGGCGCTCGTGCGCACGTGGCTGGCGTTTCTGGACAAGCCCCGGTAGTCTTCTTCCTCGTTCCTCGTTCCTCGTTCCTCGTTCCTCGTTCCCGTTTCCGCGGTCATTCCGTGGTCATTCCGTGGTCGTTCCGTGGTACTTCCTCACCGCCCTCCCTTCACCACCTCTCCTCCCTTCATGACAAACCTCACGCGTTGCAGCGCCGTGATGTCCGCGAGGGGATCCCCGTCCACCGCGATGAGATCGGCGAAGGCGCCCGCCTTGATCGCCCCCAGGCGGTCTTGCATCCGCAGCAGCTCCGCGGCGCGCGTCGTCGCGCTGCGGATCGCCTCGATCGGCGCCATGCCGTAGTCGACCATGTAGCGGAACTCGCGCGCGCCGGTCCCGTGCGGGAACCCGCCCACGTCGGTGCCGAAGACGATCTTCACGCCGGCCTTCATCGCGGCCTGAAACGATCGCTTGTGGCTCGCCATGATGCGTGCGGCGAAGTCCCCTTCGGCATCGGGCAACCCGACATCCGGCATGTACACCGACAGGGTCGGGCACCAGTAGACGCCGCGTTCGACCATCATCTGGATCGTGCGGTCGTCCAGCATCATGCCGTGCTCGATCGAGCGCGCCCCGCCCTCGATCGCGTTCCGCGCGCCTTCGCCGCCGTACGCGTGCGCCGCAACATCGCGGCGCCAGCGCGCCGCCTCCTGCACGATCGCGCGCACGTCGTCCACCGACACCTGCGGCATCGGCTCCAGTGTCTCGCGGTTGACGTGGCGCAGCGCGCCCGTCGCGTACACCTTGATCCAGTCGGCGCCGCCCTTCACCTGGCGGCGGACCTCCGCGATCATCGCGTCGCGCGAGTCGGTCATGGCCGCAAGCTGCGGCAGATCCAGATCGGGGTTCACCCCGGTCAGGTTCATGTGCCCGCCGGTGATCGACAGCGCGTAGGTCGACACGAACAGGCGCGGTCCGGGCACGAGGCCCTGGTTGATCGCGTTGCGCAGGGCGGCGTCGGCGAATCCCGCGCCCTCCGAGTCCATGTCCCGCATCGTCGTGAACCCGGCCTCGACGTTCTTGCGCGCGGCGGCCACGCCCTGAAGGATGCGCGTGGCCATCGATTTCACGATGACGGGTTGCGTCACCTCGTCTTCGGGCTGCAGCATCGTGTGCGTGTGGCCGTCGATGAGGCCCGGCATCAGCGTGAGCGCGCCCAGGTCGATGACCCGCGCGCCGGCCGGCGGGGCGCCGCCCACGGCCTCGATGCGATCGCCGCGCACGACGACGACGGCGTTCGGCTGAAACGCGCCGGAGACCGGATCGAGCAGGCGCGCGGCGCGAATGACGGTGACTGGCGGTTGCTGCGGCGTCTGCGCGCGCGGCGCGGCGACGGCCAGAGCGGCGAGCACGGACGAGACGACCAGAAGGCGACGAGTCATGGTGGCTCTCCAGGAAGTGGCGCGGACGCAGTATGCACGCGGCGACGAAGACTGACAAGGAGGGATCGACACTGACTACTGGCGATCGGGGGCGCGCGCCAGCTCTTCGGAAACGATCTCGGTCACGTCGCGCGCAGCCTTCGTGTCGAACCCGTGTGGGCGGAGGGTCCCGATGCGGCAGTACAAGTCTCTCAGGCCGCGCTCGTCGACGACCTCGTCGGCCGCGGCGACCTCGACGGCGTGCATGAACTCGTGGGCCATGAACACCACGAGCTCGCGCTCGTTGAGGAAGGTGCTGAGCGAGATCCGCAAGTATCGATGGCCGCCAGCCTCACCGGCCAGGCGGAGGCATCCTGCCTCGTGATCGTGGAACCGGTTGTGACGCTCGATATACACGATGAGGTTCGAGCGTTCGATCGTGTCGACCAGCTCCTTGAAGGTGGGCGATTGCGCATATCCGTGGCGCATCAGCTCGACCAGTTGCGGATCGTCCGTGCGAACGCGCGGAAGCTGGGCAACGGTTGCCTCGCGCTCCGCGTCAGGCGGAGCTGCGGCGAGCCTGACCGGCCAGAACGGCGCAGCCCCGACGACGAGCGTGACGAGCAGTGCGCGCGGCGTGAACACGCCGCGCGATTCCGTGTGCTTGCGACGGAATCCCGGCGGGGCCTGCGGATGGTCCCAGGGTCGAACTCGTTGAGACAGAACGAGTTGCATCCCGACCTTTCGGCCACGGCCACCCCGGACGATGGCGCTGCGGGTACCGTATGGAAGACGTGTGCCAGAGGGAGGGGATCAGCAGCCAGGAGCCCAGGAGCCGGGCGCCCAGTAACGAGTAACGAGTAGCGAGTAGCGGGGGACGGGGGACGAGTGAGTAGAGCGATCGGCGCGCCGGTCACGTCGTAAGCTGTCTGCCGCGGGTTTCGGGGATCCAGATCCAGGTGACCGCGGCGAGGACGAAGGCCGCCGCCGAGATCGAGAGCGCCGCCGCGAAGCCCTCCGTCTGGGCGAGGCGCCCAACGGCGTAGGGCGCGACGGCGCTCGCGAGCCGTCCGATGTTGTAGGTGAAGCCCTGCGCCGTCGCGCGGATGTCGGTCGGATAGATCTCGGCCGTCAAGGCGCCGAACCCGCTGAAGTAGCCCGTTGCGAAAAACGCGACGATCGGGCCGAGCGCGAGCAGGAGCCAGACGTTGGTGGTCGCCGTGTAGGCCAGGATCAAGACAGCGGCTGTGACGAGGTAGATCACGTACGACCGCTTGCGGCCGATGACGTCGCTGATGAAGCCGAAGGTCACGTAGCCGAACCACATGCCGATCTGCATCACGAAGACCATGCCCGACATCACCTGCACGCTGAGGCCGATGCCGCCGCTCTTGGCTGAGAGCGACAGGTAGCCGGGCAGCCACAGGTTGAAACCCCACCACGCGAACATGGTGCACGCGTTCATGAGCGTGACGACGAGGGTGAGTCGCCCGAGCGAGCCGCGGAAGATGTCGCTGAACCGGCCGCGCGACGAGGCGGGCGCCGCGCGCGCCTGACGCCAGATCTCCGGCTCCTCGACGCGCCGCCGCACCCAAATCGTGAAGAACGCCGGCAGGATGCCGACGAAGAACACGGCACGCCAGCCCCAACGCGGCAGCACCAGGGCGGTGACGGCGGCTGCGGATGCGAAGCCCACGGCCCACGCGCTCTGCATGAAGCCGAGCGCCTTGCCGCGGTGCGCGGCGGGCCAGGTTTCCGACACCAGTGCGGCGCCGCTCGCCCACTCGCCGCCCATGCCGAGGCCGAGCAGCACGCGGAAGATCGCAAGCTGCAGGACGTTCTGCGAGAGACCGCACGCGAAGGTGAACACCGAGTAGATCAGAATGCTCGCGATGAGCGCGCGCGTGCGGCCGTAGCGATCGGCGACCACCCCGAAGATGAGGCCGCCGACGGCCGACGCCACGAGCGTGAGCGACCCCAGCAGCCCCGCGGTGCCCATCGTCATGCCCAGCGCGGGCACGAGCGACGAGAGCACCATCGAGTAGAGCATCACGTCGAACGCGTCGAGCATCCACCCGAGGGCGGCGGCCACGAGCGCCCGGCGCGCGGCTGGCGGCGCGACACGCCACCAGCCGAACAGACCGGTTGCGGGAACGGTCGGCATTCGGTAGCTCTCAGCTTTCAGCTTTCAGCTCTCAGCTCCCAGCTGCCAGCTTCCAGCTTCCAGCTCTGATGTCTCGCTTCTCACTTGTTACTCGTTACTTGTTACTCGTTACTCGTTACTCGTTACTCGTCACTCGTTCCTCGTTCCTCGTTCCTCGTTCCTAAACGTGCGACCGCAACGGCTGAACCCTGATTCCCTGCTGCTCGAGCCCCGCCCGGATGCGCTTGACCAGCTCGTGAGCGCCGGGCGTGTCGCCGTGCGTGCAGACCGTGCCCGCGTTCAGGCGCACCGTCGATCCGTCGATCGCCATGACCGCGCCGTCCTTCGCCATGCGGACGACGCGCGCCACCACGACCTCGGGATCGTGGATCACCGCGCCCGGTTTGCGGCGCGAGACGAGCGAGCCGTCGGGCTCGTACGCGCGGTCGGCGAACGCCTCGGCCACGACCGTGAGGCCCAGCTTCTCGCCGGCGCGCAGCAGCTCCGACCCGGGCAGGCCGAACATGAGGAGCGATCGGTCCACGGCCGCGATCGCGCGCGCGATCGCGTCAGCCAGCGCCGCGTCCCTGACCGCCATGTTGTAGAGCGCGCCGTGCGCCTTCACGTGCTGAAGCCGCACGCCCTCGGCCGCGGCGACGCCCGCCAGCGCGCCGATCTGGTAGACGAGCGAGTCTTCGACCTCACGCGCGCTCATCTTCATCTCGCGTCGGCCGAAGCCAGCCAGATCGGGGAACCCCGGATGCGCACCGACGGCCACGCCGTGCTTCTTCGCGAGGCGGACGGTGTCGCGGATCACCGTCGGGTCGCCGGCGTGAAACCCGCACGCCACGTTGGCCGAGGTGATGAACGCCATGACCTCGGCGTCGTGGCCGATGGTGTAGGCGCCGAAGGATTCGCCCATGTCACAGTTGAG
>CAYHSN010000322.1:0-4527 GCA_964359235.1 uncultured Vicinamibacterales bacterium
TGCCGGGCGGCTTCGGCGATCGCGGCACGCGCGGCATGATGCGGGCTGCCGAATGCGCACGTGCGCGCCGCGTGCCGTACCTCGGGATCTGCTACGGGTTCCAGTGGGCGACGGTCGAGTACGCGCGGAACGTGTGCGGGCTGGCGGACGCCGATTCCACCGAGTGCACGCCCGACACGCCGCACAAGATCATCTACAAGCTGCGCGACTTGCTCGGCGTCGATGATCTCGGGGGAACGATGCGGCGCGGCACCTACGCCTGCCGGCTCAAGCCCGGATCGCTGGCGCATCGCACGTACGGTCAGCCGATCATCCACGAACGGCATCGCCATCGGTACGAGTTCAACGCGCAGTACGAAACGACCCTGGGCCAGCACGGCCTCGAGGTCGTCGGCCGATCGGTCGATGGCAAGTTCGTGGAGATGGTCGAGCTCGCGGGGCACCCCTGGTTCATCGCCGTGCAGTTCCATCCCGAGTTCAAGTCGAAGCCGCTCGCGCCGCATCCGCTCTTCGCCGGCTTCGTCGAGGCCGCCCTCCGCCACCGCACCGGTGCGCGCGGCGCGCGCGCGGAAGCCGAATCGCTGGCGTCGTAGGGAAATCCAGAGTGCACTGTGCAATCTGCAATCCCAGCGCCTGGCGCCGCTTCCCGTATAATGTCCTCCGTGCCTGACACCCGTCCGGTGCCGATCGGCCCGGTCACGATCGGCGGCGGTCACCCGCTCGTCCTGATCGCGGGTCCGTGCGTGATCGAGAGCGACGCACACGCGCTGGAGCTTGGCGAAGCGGTGCGTGACGCCGCGCGGCGCGCTGGCGTGTCCTACGTGTTCAAGGCCTCCTTTGACAAAGCCAACCGGACCTCGGGCGCGTCGTTTCGCGGTCCGGGCCTCGACGCGGGACTCCGGGCGCTCGCTGGCGTCAAGGCCCGTCTCGGCGTCCCTGTGCTGACCGACATCCACGAACCGTGGCAGGCGGCGCCCGCGGCCGAGGTTGCCGACGTGCTGCAGATTCCGGCGTTTCTGTGCCGTCAGACCGATCTGCTCGTCGCCGCGGCCGCGACGGGCCGCGCCGTGAACATCAAGAAGGGACAGTTCATGGCGCCCGGCGACATGCGGCACGCGATCGACAAGGTCCTCACGGCCGGCAACCGGAACGTCATCGTCACCGAGCGAGGCGCCTCGTTCGGGTACCACAATCTCGTCGTCGACATGCGCGCCTTCCCCATCCTCCGCGCTCTCGGCGCGCCGGTCGTGTTCGACGTGACGCACAGCCTGCAGCTCCCGGGTGGCGGCGAGGGCGTCACCCCCGGCCAGGCCGAGTTCATCGAGCCGCTGGCGGCCGCGGGCGTCGCGGCCGGCATCGACGGCGTCTTCCTCGAAGTGCACGAGGCGCCCGAGCGCGCGAAGAGCGACGCGCAGAACGCGCTTCACCTGAGTCGCCTGGAGCCGCTGCTGGCGCGTCTGGTCCGCATCGACGCGGCGGCCCGCGAACCGCCGTCGCCGTGCCTCCCATGAGTCAGGAACCCGCGCGTAATCAGGATGACGTGACGCTGGCCCGGAAGGTCCTCCGCACGGAGGCCGCGGCGATCCTCGGCCTCGTCGACCGGCTCGGCGAAGAGTTCCAGCGCGTGGTGGAGATGCTCCTGGATTGCCAGGGCCGCGTGATCGTGACCGGCATGGGCAAGTCGGGCATCATCTGCCGCAAGATCGCCGCCACGCTGTCGAGTACGGGCACCTCGGCGTTCTTCCTCCATCCGGCCGAGGCCATTCACGGCGATCTCGGCGTGCTTCGCAGCGATGATGTCGTGCTGGCCTTGTCCCAGAGCGGCGAGACCGAAGAGCTCGTGCGCCTGATCGAAGCCATCCGCCGGATCGGCGCGAAGCTCATCGCGATGACGGGGTCGCCGCAATCCACGCTCGCCCAGGCGGCCGATGTGACGCTCGACTGCGGCATCCCGCACGAGGCCTGCCCCATGAACCTCGTGCCGACGGCCAGCACGACGGCGTCGCTCGCGCTCGGCGACGCGCTGGCCATGACGCTCGCCGTGCGCAAGGGATTTCGCGAAGAAGATTTCGCCTACCTGCACCCGGGCGGCAAGCTGGGCAAGCGGCTGATGCGTCTCGAGTCGGTCATGCACCAGGGCGGTCAGGTGCCGACCGTGCAGGTGTCGACGCCGATGCCCGATGTGATTCACGAGATGTCGAGCAAGCGCCTCGGCATGACCTGCGTGGCCGACGACCGCGGCCACCTCATCGGCATCGTCACCGACGGCGACTTGCGCCGGCACCTCAGCCCGACGGCGAACCTGTTCAGCCTGAGAGTGGACGAGATCATGACGCGGCGGCCCGTCACGGTCGATCGGTCGCTGCTCGCCGTCGAGGCGCTGCGGATCATGGAAGAGCGCAAGATCACGTCGCTCGTCGTGGTGGACGCCGGCGGTGCAATCGAGGGCGTCGTGCACCTGCACGACCTCTGGCGGACCCAGATGTTCTGAGCGCCGCACACCGATGGACGCCTACGTCCCCCTGCTCGCGGCGCTCGTGGCCTTGCTCGTCGGCCTCGCCGTGGGCAAGGCCTGGGAACGCTACAAGCTGCACGAAGGCCGCTGGATCGACCGGCGCCGTCTGCGCGAGTCGCCCCACTACATTCTCGGCCTGAATTTCCTGGTGGCCGGCCAGGTCGATCTGGCGATCGACGAGTTGAGCCAGGCGGCGAAACTGGACCCGACGTCGCTCGAAGTCCGGATGATCCTGGGCAATCTCTTTCGCGAGAAAGGGCAAGTCGGCCGCGCGATTCAGGAGCACCAGGCCCTGCTGCAGCGCCCGAAGCTCACCAAGCTGCAGCACGCGAATGTGTTGCTCTGTCTCGGGCTGGATTTCCGCCGCGGCGGGTTTGTCGATCGGGCCGTTGAAGCGTTTTCCGAAGTCCTCCGGCTCGATCCGGAGAACGAGTACGCCCTGCTCAACCTCGAGAAGTTCCACGAGGAGCAGCACCAGTGGAGCGAGGCGTACGAGATCCGGCAGCGACTGGTGAAGCTCGGTAAGGAGCGCGCCCACTCACAGAATCACACGATCCTCGCGTTTCTCGAGAACGAGCTCGGGCGCCAGGCCCGCGAGCGCCGGAACGGCCCGGAGGCGGCGCGGCGCTTCCAGGCCTCGATCGACGCGGCGCCGACACTGGCGCCGCCCTATCTCAACCTGGGTGACGTGCGGCTGGACGAGGGCGACACGGCGGGCGCCATCGCCGCCTGGGAGAGGCTCATCCAGGTGTCGCCCCACCGGGCGTATCTCGTGTTCTCACGGCTGGAGTCGGCGTACGCGAAGCAGGACGCTCCGGAGCGCTTTCCACCGCTGTGCCGCCGGCTGATCGCCGCCATCCCGCAGGACTGGCGCGTGCGGCTCGCGCTCGCGCGCCATCTGGCCGGTCGCGGCGCCGCCGATGACGCGCTCGAGCTGTTGTTCGAGGCGCTCGCCCACAATCCGCACGCGCTGGCAGTCCATCAGGCCATCTGGGCCACGCTCTCACGCATGGGTCTGCCCAATCCGCTCGTGGCGCGCTATATCGACCTGACCACGGACGCGATCTTCTATCTCGACCCGCACGTGTGCGTGAAGTGCCGCTACCGGAGCACGGAGCTGCTCTGGCAGTGCCCACACTGTCACGAATGGAACACCTTCGTCGAGGAACGCATCGCGCCGGCGAAGGAAGAAGAGAGCAGCGACACCCTCACCCACTGAGGCCATGCTCAAGGTGGCGCTCACCGGCGGGATCGCGACCGGCAAGAGCTACTGTGCCGCGCGCTTCTCGGCGTCAGGCATCCCCATCGTGGATGCCGATCGACTGGCCCGCGACGTCGTTCAGCCGGGGGCCCCTGCGCTCGCGGCGATCGTGCGCCGGTTCGGGCTCGGGGTGCTGACGCCTGCCCGCGAACTCGATCGGTCCAGGCTCGCGACCATCGTCTTTGCCGATCCGGACGCACGCCGCGATCTCGAGGCCATCGTGCACCCCGAAGTGTCCCGCCGCATCAAGGCCTGGTCGCGCGACCTGGAGGCGACCGGCCGTGACCTGATTGGGATGGCGGAGATTCCCTTGCTCTACGAAACCGGCCACGAGAGCGAATTCGACCGGGTGGTCGTGGTGACGTGCGCGCCCGAGACCCAGATCAGGCGTGTGCGCGATCGGGACGAGCTCAGCGAAGAGGAAGCGCGCCGACGGCTGTCGGCGCAGTGGCCCATCGGCGAGAAGGCGAAACGCGCACACTACGTGATCGCGACCGATGGCACCTTCGAGGAAACCGACCGCCAGATCGAGCAGGTCTTCCGGGCGCTCCAGCGCGACGCGGCGTCCTGAGCGGCATCCCGCGCACGGCGGACCTGACCGCCTCCGCCAAGGCTTCGGCCGCCTTCGCAAGGCTACGGCGAGCCTGGCCGAAGCCAGAGCGGAGGCCGGCGGTCCGCCAGCCTTCGCTCCTTCGAGCTTCGGCTGGGTCGCCGAAGCCTCGCGAAGGCGCCCGGAGCTTCACGCGAAGGC
>CAYHSN010000323.1:0-4523 GCA_964359235.1 uncultured Vicinamibacterales bacterium
CCGGTCGAGAGCCGCGAGGACTTCCGCGCCTTCATGCGGGAACGCATGCAGCCCCCCAGATTCGAACCAGTACTGTACCGGCTCGCGTTCTGCACGGGAGATCGTCTCGCGCTGGCGTGGGGATGAATCGGCTCAGCGTGTGAGAGCGGAACGGGCGACAGGGCCGGCGCGACGTTCCGTTCCCGCCTACTCGTGAAGGGCGGGAACGGGAACGCGAGGGTGCGTGGTTCACCGCGATCACGGACCTGCGGGTTCGGCGCGGCGCGCCGTTCCGTTGCCGACAGGTGTTAGGGAGTGGGAACGGGAACGGTCCATCGTTCGCCGGCGCGAACGATGGAGCCAGCGGCCGAGAGACGTGTGAGCGCGTCGCCGAGACGTTCGTTGCGCACGTGAAGGTCGGCGCGGAGGTGGGTGCGGCTGAGTGGGGTGTCAGCGCGTGCGAGCCGATCGAGGAGGAGTCGATCGAGGTTGGATGGGTCGTCGTCGAGATGGGCGACCGCGGCGGCGCCATCGAGGAGCGCGAGATACGCGCCCACCCGATCGTCGGCGACGAGGTGGAGGCGTAGCGGATCGGGCGCGGCAGCGGCGCGGTGCTCGATGGTGAGCACGAGCGCATCCTTGTGACGTCGGAGGTAGAGATTGGAGTCGCCCCACGCCCAGAAATCGCCGCTGCCGCGAAGCGACAACCCGGCGTGCGCGCCGCCGCCGCCATTTTTGCGAGCGTGGTGGACGACGAGGACGGCCACATCGAGCTGGCGTTGCAAGGTGCGGAGGTAGCCAAGGATGGCCGAGACCGCACCGGCATCATTTTCGTCGATGCGGTGCAGACGCACGAACGGATCGAGGACGAGGAGGCGCGGCGCACAGTTGCGGACGGCGTCGCGAAGGCGTGCCTGATCGCGTCCGCGGTCGAGCCGGAGCACGGGGACGGTGATGACGTGGATCGGGACGTTGGCGAGGTCGAGCTGTCGCGCGCGGCAGATGCCCGTGAGACGCGCCTTGACGACGGGGGCCGCGTCCTCGGCCATGTAGAGGAGGACGGGCCCTGGGGCGGCGACCTCGAAGGCGCCGAGACACGCGGTGCCCGAGGCGATCGAAACCGCGAGATCGAGCGCGAGCCAGGACTTGCAGCACTTGGGCGCGCCGCCGAGGACGCCGACCGCGGCCCTCGCCCAGAGCGGCTCGACGAGCCAGGGCGCGAGAGTGTCGCGGTCATCGAGATCGGAAGCGCGGACGACGGGGAGCGAATCGTCTGGGGCGCCGTTTGCGTGGCTCACGTGGCGACGCCGAGTTCGTCGATCGCGGCTTGGATGACGGTCTCGTCCAGGAAATTCTGTCCGCGATCGGCGGCCATGTGGATCGCGGTGCGCAGCGACTTGGAGGCGATGCGAAGGATGCCGCGGCTGGAGCGGAACAGCATCTCCATCGCCGGGTCGGCGAGGATCTTCTGCGAGGCGCCCGCGGCCTTGAGGCCGTGTTCGATCGCGGCGACGAAGCCCTCGCGATCGAGCGGCTCGAGCCGGATCTCGACGGCGATGCGCGAGCGGAGCGCGGCGTGTTGCTGCATGTGAAGGCGGCGCGTGAGATGGGGCAGCCCGACGAGCCATAGAGTGAGGATGTCGCGACTGTCGAACGCGAAGTTTAGAAAGCTCGCGAGGTCCCAAAGGAACATGTCGGAGAGATGATGGGCCTCGTCCATGACGATGATCGGCGCGGAGCCGCGCTCGTCGACCAGGTGGACGAGGGCCTTCTTGAGATCCTCCCAGAGCTGGCCCCGACGATGCGAGGGGCGAACGCCGAGCTCGCCGGCGAGCGAGCGATAGAGATCGAGCGGCGAGACGGTGGTGTCGCAGAGATAGATGACGAGATGGTCGGGACGCGGAAGCTCGGCGCAGAGATTGCGAAGGGCGGCGGTCTTGCCGACCCCTGGCTCGGCGGTGAGGACGCCGAGGCCCGGATCGTCGACGAGCTGGCGGAAGGCGCGCCGGAGGCGCGTGTAGCCGGGGCTCTTGTCGAAGAAGGTCTTGCCCTGGGCGCTCTTCGGCAGCGGGTAGGCGGACAGATCGAGGCGGGTCTTGTCACTCTTGCTCATGGTCAGGTCTCCTTCGGATCGTTGTGGTCGTCGTCGTCGTCGTCGTCGTCGTGCGCGGCGGTGAGGAGGCGGGTTTTCCGGTAGTGCTCGTCCTCGATGAGGCCGAGCGGATCGAGGCCCGTGGGCACAACGAGCGGCTCGGCCGCACCGAGGTCGCGGCGTCGATGGCGGTGCATGTTGGCGAGGCGGTCGAGCGGGACGGTGTCGCAGAAGAACTTCCCGCCGACGAACACGCGCGGCAGGCGGTCGTCGCCTGGATCGAACCGCAGCTCCACGCGCTCGCCGGTGAGCTCGGCGCGGACCTCGAGGTGTCTGCCGCGCCAGGGCACGGTGCCGTCCTTGCGGACCTTGCGCGTGTCGCGATGGAGGAAGATGTCGTCGAGATGCTTGTCGCGCGGCACGGCGCGGATCGCGTCCGCCTCGGCGAGCAGGTGCTCGCGTGGAACGCGGCCCGTCGTCTCGTGCACGCGCGCGTGGTACTCGGCGCCGAGCCACGCCCAGTGCTTGGCGGCGAGATCGGCGAGCGGGATGGGATGCCCAGGCAACTCGTCCTCGACCTCTTCTCGCCAGGTGCGATGCCACCTTTCGATGGAACCCTTGGCCTCTGCGTCGCCGGCGCCGGCGTGCACGAGGTGGATGTCGAGGTCCGCGCAGACATCGCGGAGCGAGTGCGCGATGTACGCGGCGCCGCGGTCGACGTAATAGGCGCGACAGACCCCGTACTTGAGGATGGCCTGCTTGAGGCCGTACTCCTGCGCCGCCGCGCTCTCGCCGACGACCACGGCGAGGTAGCTGTGGAGGATGAAGCGCGTCGCGTTGTCGATCTGCGAGAACAGGATGACTTTTTTGAGCGTGCCGTCCGGTGCGATGACCGGGGCACGCGGGTGCATCGCGTCGCCGACCCAGAGATCGCCGGCATGCTCGGCGATGAAGCTGCGACGCTCGGCGGAAGGGCCGCGGACGGGACGCGCGGAGATGCCGGCGGCGGCGAGGAGTCGATGGACGGTCGCGCGCGCGAGCTCGCCTTTCGTCACGACCCCCGCGCGCTCGAGCATGCGAATGATCCGGCGTACCGAGCGGCGCGGCTTCTCGCGCTTGGCGCGCACGATGAGATCGGCGACCTCGGCGCGAATCGCGCGCGCGGTGCCCTTGTCGGCGCGTGCGTCGGGCACGAGGGCGTCGAACCCACCTTGTTTGTGAAGGTAGAACCACGCTTCGATCGTGCGCGGTGACAGCTGCACGATGCGGCCGTCGGGCGGCATCACGTGACGGCGCGCGGCGGCCTCCACGAAGTAGGCGGTCCGATCGCCGTGCTCGAGGCGCGCGCTGACCAGCGGCCCGAGCACGCCGAACCGGAACAGGGCGATGGCTCGCTTCGTGTCGTCGTCCATGCCCGCATCCTGGCGAAGGGGAGCGGCCATAAAGGATGGGATCGAATCCCAGCGTCGCGCTGTCCCACCAGCATGCGGCACCTGCCGAACTCACATGAGACGCACCCCTCGATCGAGCCGGTGGACGAGCGCCGCGAGCGCGGAGAGCCGCTCGCCGACGGCGACGCCGGCAACATCGGCGTGCGCGACGACGAGCGAGCCGCGGGTGGCGTCGAGGCCGAGGCCGGCGGCGATCCTTTCGAGCACGGCTCCGCCACTCGCCGCGAACAACACGACGAGCACACGTGCCGTGGCTGCGAGCCGCGCCCGCCACCGACGCTCGGTGCGCTTGGGGATCGGCGGCGCGGGATCCGTCGCACTCGCTTTGTCGCGCGTGATCACGCGCTCGACCGTCGCCCACGCGCGCCAGAGGTGCCGCGCAAGGAACATCGGCAAGATGCGCCACGTCGCGCCGCACTCCGAACTCGCGCACACGTACTGCGCGATCCGAATAACGGGAGGCATGCGCGCATCGCCGCGCGGCCGTCGCTCCGGGTAGCAGTGAACGTGGAGCCCACGGTGCCCGCACCGCGGGCAGGAGGCCGGCCGGTAGCCGTCAGGATCACAGATGCGGCGTTGGTGATCGACGAGGTCGCGAACGTCCTCGTCGACGATGGTCCCTCCCTTGTGAGTGGACACGCGCGACGTAATCAGGCAATTTTCCGGATCAGGAGGAGGGAGTTCGATTCTCGGGCTCATGAGGGTCTCCTTGGCTTTGATACCGCGAAGATCCTCGCCTCCTCCAACTTCTTCAACTCACGCGGCGACCTCTGTCTCGTCCCACGCTCCGCCCGTCCAGGCCTTCGCCCTCACGCGACGCTTCCTCTACGTCAGTGCGAGACATCGGCCTTCCGCCGGGCCCGTAGAGCCCGAGCCGGTACACCATCCCCGCACTGGTTGGTGCCACGGTTGCCTGGCGGCACGGGTGGCCATCACCTCCGCCTGAGATACCGATCGCGCAACTGCACACGCGCGCGAGACGGTCTGCGGTGGCCGGAGAC
>CAYHSN010000324.1:0-4522 GCA_964359235.1 uncultured Vicinamibacterales bacterium
CGCCTCCCGAAGCCAGGAGCCCGCAGCCCTCCGCTACCGCGACGTCGCGCGCCCGGTCGCCGCTCGCCCCGGCTTCACCGGCCGCACGCGCAGCACGGTCCGCGTCGCCGCGTCCTGCTGGCCGTCCTCCTCGATGCGTTCCACCGTGTAGTTGCCATCGCGCAGGTACTTCACGTGCGCCATCACGTATGAGAGGCCCGGCTTGATGACGAGCGTGAGCCAGTCACCCTGCCCGGTCTCGTCGGGCGCCTCGGTGCCGCCTGAGACAAACGTCACCTGCGGCCAGTTGTTCATCGTGCGAGCGCCCCCGTCAGCCGCGCGCCGGCGGCCGCGCGGCTCGCCGGTCTCCGGATCGGTGTAGTAGATGGCGGTGTCCTTGTAGATCTCCTGGCCGTAGACGTGCGGCCCGAACCCGAACGCCCAGCGGCGGTAGCGCTCCTGGTGCCGCAGGTTCATCGCGCGCACGTCGGCGTTGCTGTTGATCTCGCGCACGATCGCCTCGCGAAGCGCCTCGGTGCCCTCGACGTGCTCTGGGTAGCGCGGGTCACGCAGGCCGCCGATGCTCGTGTACCAGCCGCGCGACGACCAGTAGGTGCGGAAGCCGGGCGGCACGTAGCCGGCGAACTGCTGCACCCACTCGTGCGACGGATAGCCGTGCGGGTTGAGGTAGATGTCGGGCAGCCACTCCTCCCACATCCGCCCGCGCACGAGCGCCTCGGGCAGCAGGGGATCCGGACGGCCCACCTGGGATTGCACGTCCATGCCGAGCGCGCTGTAGCGGCCCGCGTGCAGCATGTGCGTCGGCGTGAGTTTCTGCAGGTCGTACGCCATCTGCGCGCCGTCTGGGTTCTCGATCGGATGCAGGATGACGTTGACCTTCTTCAGGATCGCCTGGTACTCGGGATCGGTCACGAGCAGTTCGCCGAGGCGCAGCACGTGGCTCGTCGAGGAGACTTCGTTCGCGTGCTGCCGGCCGGTGATGAGAATCGTCGGTTTGTACGCGGCGAGCTTCGCGACCGAGACCAGCTCGCTCGGTGTCGGGAGCGTGATTTCCGCGACCGAGACGTCGCGTCCTCGATACGACCGTCCCGCGCGATAGGCCTTCACCTCGGGAAACGCCGCCAGCTTCCGGACGATCGCCTCCGATTCATCCGGGCTGATGATGTGATCCCAGGTGACGATGGGCGTCTGCGGCTTGTCCGTCGCGCGGTGCACGTTCGACGGCGGCGCCTCGCCGGAGTTCGGGATCACGCGCTGGGTGCGCGCGTCCTTGAGAACGATCGCGAACGCGAGACGATCGACGTGCCCGTAGGAGAGCGCCGTCCGATACAGACCGGTCGCGTGCAGCCGCGCGAGACCGTCGAGCGCGTCCGCCGCCCGCCCGGCCGCCGCATCGTCCTTCGACTCGATCTGCAGCTCGATTTCGCTCAGCCGATCCGCGCGCGCGACAACGCGTGTCACGACCGGCGCGGTCGCGTCGACCGCGGCGAGGTCGCGCGTGACGCGCGTCGGCTTCTCCTCGTCCTTGACCTTGTAGCTCACCTGCAGCGACGCCTTCGTCGAGGCGTTCCCCGCGTAGAGAATGCGCGCCTGGCCCGCCTGCCCCGCGCGCTCGGGGTGGATGATCGGGAAGATCTTGCCCGGCGCCGCGAGGCGCCGCCGCACCGTCGTGCGCCCGAGCGCGTCGAAAAAGTCCAGCGTGACGAAGTACAGGTCCTCGTGCAGCGACTCGAGCGACGAGACCAGCTCCTCGTCCACGCCGACGCGGAAGTCGGGCTCGCTCATCCACACCTCGACGTCCAGATCGCGATGGAAGGGCTGTTTGTCCGGCATCGGCCGGTTGTCGGTCACCTTCATCACGTTGTCGTAGATGCGCGGCAGGACCTTCGCCTGGTAGTGATCCCAGAAGCGCTCCGGATCGGTCGCAATCCGCGCGTCGACGACGGACTGGCCGTCCACGGTCGCCGCGATCCACCCTGTCGTCACATCGACGCGCGACCAGCCGGGGAACTTCTCCAGGTACTCGCGCTCGACGAACTTCGGGCTGAACGCCGCGCGATGCACGACCTTGCCGGCTGCGTCGGTCGCCTCCACCGAGTAGATGTCCGCCTCCGCCGAGGCTCCGGCGGGACCTCGCCGACCGCCGTCGCCAAGGCTATGGCGGTCCGCCGAAGCCTTGGGCGAAGGCGGAAGCTCCTTGAGCGAAGGCGGGTCCTTCGCGTCGTCGACGAGCTCGAGCGTGAAGGCGTCCTTCGGCACTCCGAGATCGCGCGCGAAGAGCTCGTCCACCGGATACAGCTCGTGCAGCCACCGGCTCGGTACCTGGTAGAACTTGTAATTCTTCGAGAGGTCGGGCTTGTAGGCGGCGACACGGATGTGGATGCGCCGAGCGCTCTTCCCTTTCAGCTCCGGAATCACCTGCTCGGTCAGCCAGAGGAATCCCTGCTTGTAGGCTGACAGGACGCGGACGCGCGGGCTGGCCGCGCCGGCCGCGACAAGCGCGGCACGCGCCTCCTCGGCGATCTGCTTGCGCGCCTGCGGCGATTCGCTCAGCCGCACTTCGAGATCGACGGTCGAGCCGGCCCTCACCTTCGGCAGCACGTCGGACTTCAGCTTCGCGCGGAATTCGTCGACTTCCCACGGAATGTCGATCTTGTCCTCGAAGACCGTGACCGGATCGGTGATGCCCTGGCTCTTGACGTCGATCTTGGCACCCTTGAACGCCTTGCCGATCTCGGCGGCGAGATGCGCGTCGAGCTTCGGATCGGCCTCCTCGAGGAAGAGCCTCGCCTCGAATGATTCGACCGTCTTGTCCTTCAGGTCGGCGAGGATCCCGTCGAGCGCGCGGACGGCCTGTCCCGCCTGTCCGGCGCCGCTCTTGGCCTGGAAGAACCTCGCCGCCTGCGTCTTGAGATCGTCCAGCGTGAACCCGCCGCGCTCGACATCCCAGAGATACGGCGCGCGCCGCGCCAGGTAGAGACTCGCCGCCTCGGTCCCGGCCGCGGCCGCGCCGGCCACGACCGTGGCCGTGGCGTTCGCGAACGCGCGCGGCACCACCTGGACGACGCCTTCGCCCGGCTGCAGATCGTCCACGCGCGCCTTGCCGATCTTCACCAGCTCCTCGACGAGCCGGTTGGTGCGGCCGACGAGGATCGGGCTCGGCTCGCGCGCGGCCTCGCGCACCTTGTCGTGGCGCTTGGTGAACGGCAGCGTCACCCCGGTTGTCTCCAGGCCGAGCCGCGCCGCGATGTGCGCCGCGCCGAGCGAGTCGGCCGCGTCGCCGACGACGAGTGTGGTCTCGATCCGGTCGGGAATCAGGTCGCGGTAGCCGTCACCCAACCAGCCGTCGATGCCGTAGGCGTTCACGAGGTCGAATGTCTTGGCCGGCGCCACGGGCGGCGCGGCCTGCGCGCCGCGTTCGCCGGGCGAGTCCGGCGCCAGTTCATCGGGATCGATCGGCGGCGTCAGCGTGCGCGAGTTGAGCCCCGAGCGCCGAACCGCGGCGCGGCCCGCCATCTTGCCGCCGGACCAGAACTCCACGGCCGTCTCGGCGGCGCCGGCGAAGTTCAGCGTGCGGGCTTCCCGACCGAAGCGGTGCGCGCGATCGAGATCCGCGATCGCCGTCGTGGCCGTCGCGACCTCGGCGGGCGGCACCTGCACGCGCACGGTCACCGTCGCGACGCCACGCCGGTCGCGATCGACCACCAGCGCCCGAACCGCCGGATCCTCGGCCTGCACGCCCTTCGATCGCAGGTAGCGCGCCGTCTGCTCCTCGATGCCCTGGAGCGTGATGCCGCTCATGCTCCACAGCCGCGGCAGCCGCGCGGCCAGCTCGTTCGCCGCCGCCAGCGTCCCTTCATCGTCGGCGCCCGCCACGACGAGGCCGTCGCCGCCGCCGAGCGGCGAGCGCACGAGCGCGACGAGGCCTTGTCCCTTGGTGAGCGTTTTCAGATCGATCCGCCCGTCGGCCGCGAGTTTCTCGACAAACGCGTTCCCGCGTCCCACGAGGATCGGCAGATCGATGGCGCCCGGCTGCTGCACCTCGCGATCGCGGACGACGATCGGCAGCGTGAGCGCCGTCGTCTCGAACCCGAGCCGGGCCGCGATGTTCGCCGCCGCCTGAATCTCATCCGCGCTCGGCTGCGCCGGCACGACGACGCGCGCGGCGACCGCGTCGGCGAGGCCGTCGCCGTTCATGTCGCGCACCGCGCCGCGCGCGAGGTCGAACAAGCCGGCTAGACTCGGGAGATCCGCGCGTTGGGCTGGCTGACCGGCGCCAAGCCGGGACTGAAGAGAGAAGAACGACGACGCCACGAGCAGGAGGCCGATAGCGACGCGCGTCATGGGAGTGCCCCGCTGAGGAGATCGCCAGGGAGAAGGTGGACTGCTGGCGGATTATACCTTGATGCGTCAAAACCCACCGCCGTTTCGAGAGCGATGCTGTCCTGGCCGCGGCGGAACAGTGTAAGGAATTCGCCGTAGCGCAGGCCTTCAGGCCTGCTGTGTCGGGCAGCCCTCACCG
>CAYHSN010000325.1:0-4499 GCA_964359235.1 uncultured Vicinamibacterales bacterium
ACCAAGGTGCAGTGGACGGCCAACGTCAACCTGCTGAACAACGCCAAGTGGGCCTACAACATGGTCCGCAACGTGGACACGCGTTGCGAGATGATCTGCGTGAACGAGATCGAGTGGACCGGCTCGTGCGAGTTCGCCGACCTCGTCTTGCCGGCCCAGAGCTGGCCGGAGTTGACGCTGCCGGAGATGACGGCGAGCTGCTCGAATCCCTTCCTGCAGGTCTGGAAGGGCGGCATCCCGCCGCTCTTCGACAACAAGAACGACGCGGAGATCGTGGCGGGCGTCGCCACGAAACTGGCCGATCTCACCGGCGACCGGCGGTTCCACGACGCCTTCAAGTTCGTCCACGACGGCACGGCTGACGTGTATCTGCAGCGCATCCTGGACGCCGGAACGACGACGCGCGGCTACAAGATACAGGAGCTCTTGAAGAGCGACCGGCCCTGGCTGATGCTGTTCCGCACCTACCCGCGCATCCCGGGCTGGGAACAGATCCACGAGTCGAAACCTTTCTACAACAAGACGGGGCGCATCGAGCTGTACCGCGAGGAGGACGAGTTCATCGAGCACGGCGAGAACCTGATCGTGCACCGCGAGCCGGTGGAGGCCACGCCCTACCTGCCCAACGTCATCGTGGCCACGCACCCCGCGATCCGCCCGAAGAACACCGTCAGCCTCGAGGCGCGCAGCGTGGAAGAGCGCAGCGTGCGCAACGTCAAGCTGCCCTGGAGCGAGGTGAAGAAGACGGAGAACTTCCTCTGGAAGGAAGGCTATCGCTTCTACTGTCTGACGCCGAAGTCACGGCACACCAACCACAGCTCATGGGCGGTGACCGACTGGAATTTCCTCTGGAACAACAACTTCGGCGATCCGCACCGCGTCGATCGGCGCATGCCCGGGGTGGGCGAGCACCAAATCAACATCAATCCGGACGACGCCCGCGAGCTCGGCATCAACGACGGCGACTACGTCTACGTGGACGCCAACCCGGAGGACCGTCCCTACAAGGGGTGGAAGCCGGACGACCCGTTCTACAAGGTGAGCCGCCTGATGCTCCGCGTCAAGTACAACCCCAGCTACCCGCGCGGCGTGACCATGATGAAGCACTCCGCGTTCATGAGCACGCCCAAGTCGGTGCGCGCCCACGAAACGCGGCCCGACGGGCGCGCGGTGAGCGAGGACACCGGTTACCAGGCGAGCTTCCGCTACGGCTCGCAGCAGTCCATCACTCGAGGCTACCTCCAGCCCACCCAGATGACCGATTCGCTGGTGCGTAAGAACGTGGTGGGACAGGTCATAGACGAGGGCTACGAGGAAGACACCCACTCGCCGAACACCTGCCCCAAGGAAACGCTGGTGCGCATCACGAAGGCAGAAGCCGGTGGCCTGGGCGGCAAGGGCGTGTGGGGACCGGCGACTTCCGGCTTCACGCCAGGAAGTGAAAACGAAGTGATGAAGCGTTACCTGAACGGCGGCTTCATCGAGGAAGCGTAGCAAACGCCTGATCCGCTGGGGGTCGAGATGGCCAAAGTCTACAACTGGCAAGTCGGTCGGGAGATGGAATACCTCTATGAGGGCGCGCGGCCGCAGCGCCAGTTTGCTGCCGTCTTCAATCCGAACCGCTGCATCGGCTGCCAGACCTGCACCATGGCCTGCAAGTCGACCTGGACCTTCAGCAAGGGCCAGGAACTGATGTGGTGGAACAACGTGGAGACGAAGCCGTTCGGTGGGTACCCGCAGAGTTGGGACGTCCGCGCGCTCGACCGGCTCGGTCCCCAGCCGGGCTGGGACACGAGTGACGCGTCGGAGGACAGGCCCTACGGCGTGTACCAGGGCCAGACGTTGTTCGAGGTGGCCCGAGGCCGCGTGGACGCATCGGGCCAGTACGCGGCCGGTTACCTGCCGCCGGACAGCGACTGGCGCTCGCCCAACTACTACGAGGACACCGCCAATCAGTTCACGCCCGAAGGGTGCGAACTGCCGGTGCACAAGAGCTTCTTCTTCTACCTCGCGCGCATCTGCAACCACTGCACCTACCCGGCGTGCCTGGCGGCCTGTCCGCGAAAGGCCATCTACAGGCGGCCCGAGGACGGCGTCGTGCTGATCGACCAGAGCCGCTGCCGCGGCTACCGCGCGTGCGTCGAGCAGTGCCCGTACAAGAAGCCCATGTTCAACCAGCAGACGCACGTCTCCGAGAAGTGCATCGCCTGCTACGCGCGGCTGGAAGGCGCCGATCCGCTCACCGATGGCGACGCGATGGTGACACGCTGCATCAGCGCGTGCGTCGGCAAGATCCGCCTCCAGGGCTACATCGACGACCCCGAGAGTCCCGTCTACTACCTGGTGAGAAAAGAAAAGGTCGCGCTGCCGCTCTATCCGCAGTTCGGCACCGAGCCCAACATCTATTACATCCCGCCGCGATGGGCGCCGCGCGGCTATCTGCGACAGATGTTCGGCCCGCTCGCCGAGCAGGCCATCGCCAAGTACAGCAAGCCGTCGCACGAGCTGCTGGCCGTGCTGCAGCTTTTCGGCGCCACACAGAAGCTCGTCTACAGCTACGCGGTCGAGGACACGCAGGTGATCGGTTTCGGCAAGAACAAGCAGGAGGTGGTCCGCGTCCCGATCGACGAGCCGGTCATCGTCCGGGCCGAGCAGCACCTGAACATCACATGAGACGGAAGAAGAGCCGCACTACGGCGCCGCGCAAGTCCACGCGATCGCGCGCGGCCGAACGCGTTCTGGCCAGGAGTTGTGTCTTCGGCCTGTTGGCGCGCGCCCTGCGCTATCCCGACGGAGAGCTCTTCGCCGCGCTCCAGGGCGGCCGGTGGGCAGCGGAGGTGACTGAGGCCGCCCGCCGGAGCGGCGTCGGCGCGCGGAGCCCTTTCCTGGACGAGCTGCGGCGTGTCGCCGACACTCTGCCCGCCGGGCTGGCGGACCTGCAGAACCTGCACACGACCCTGTTCTCCAGCGGCGGCGCGTGCCCGCACCAGGAGAGCGACTACGTCGCCAGCCACACGTTCCAGAAGGCTGACGTGATGGCCGATGTGGCCGGTTTCTACCGCGCGTTCGGGTTCCAGGTTTCCAGCGTCACCCGCGAACTGCCGGACTTCCTGGGGACCGAACTCGAATTCCTTCACGTCGTCGGTGTGAAAGAAGTGTTCGCGAGACAGCACGGCCATCGCGCCGGAGCATCGGTGTGTCGCCGGGCGCAGAAGACCTTCCTGGCCGATCATCTGGGTGTGTGGATCGGTGTGTTCCGCGAACGCGTGGCGCACGGTGGAGCGGGCCCGTTCTACGTGCTGCTGGCCCGTCTGGCCGAGGGCTTCGTGAGGGCTCAGCACATCAGGCCGCGCGCGCTGGTGCGGCCCAGCGCGCCGGTCGCCGACCTGGAAGGTTCACCGCCCTGTTCGGGCTGCCCGTAAGACCATCTTCCAGCCCAGTCGCATCCAGTCGAGGTCCGCTCGGCGAGGCAGCCGCCCGGATCCGGCAGATATGATCCGCGTCATAGCTGCCTGGCCGGCTTTCCGGCTACCTTCCCCACTGCAGGCGTTCAAGAGGTCTCCCGGGACTGCGCACGCACGAATGGTCGGGGCAGGTGGACTGACCTGCCTGGCGATGCCTGTGAAGCGTCTGAGCTCGTTCCCTGCCGCACGAAAGGGGCGCGTCTTGACGACACGGTTCAGAACCCTGAGGAGGATCCCCGGACCCGCCGGACTGGCGGTGGCCCTCATCCTTCTCTTATCCAGTCGGGCGGCGGCGCAGGTGCAGGTGCCGGCCCAGTTCTTCCGGCAGAACTGCGCGGCCTGTCACACGATCGGCGGCGGCCGCATCACGGGCCCCGACCTCAAGAACGTCTCCGGCCGCAAGGACCGCCAGTGGCTCGTCAAGTTCATTCAGAACCCGAAGGCGGTCATCGACGCGGGCGACCCGTACGCGACTCAGCTCCTGCAGGACGCGCGCGGCGTGGTGATGCCGCAACTGCCTGGCATGACGCTCGCGCTGGCCGATGAGCTGATCAACCTGATTGACACCGAGTCGAAGCAGGACAAGTCGCAGTTTGCGGGTTTGCAACTGAGCGATCGGCCCTTCACGCCAGCCGACATCCAGCGCGGCCACGACCTGTTCACCGGCCAGGCGCGGCTGGCGACGGGCGGGCCGCCGTGTCTGTCCTGTCACAGCGTCGGGGGCGTCGGCGCGCTGGGCGGCGGCAAGCTCGGCCCCGACCTGACGCTCGTCTACGAAAGGCTGCAGGGCAGAAAAGGACTCGGCACGTGGCTGTCGGCGCCAGCGACGCCGACGATGCAGACGGTCTTTCGGGTGACGGCCCTGGCCCCTGAAGAGATCGATCCCCTGCTCGCGTTCTTCGAGGACGCGACCAAGCGGCGCGCGGAGGCCGATCCGGTCGCGCCGCTCACCTTCTTTCTGCTCGGACTCGGGGGCGCCGTGGCCGGCGTGGTCGTGTTCGACTTCGCCTGGCAGCGCCGCTTCCGCAGCGTTCG
>CAYHSN010000326.1:0-4476 GCA_964359235.1 uncultured Vicinamibacterales bacterium
ACCTCTGGGTCCAGCACTGGCGTACGCATGCCGCGACCGGTGACATCATCGTCGTACGGTACGCGGATGACATCGTCATGGGATTCGAGCATCGCCGGGATGCGTAACGGTTTCTCCATGCATGGCAGGTCCGCCTGCGGACGTTCGGGCTGGCGCTCCACCCTGACAAAACGCGCCTGATCGAGTTCGGGCGCCACCACGCGGTGCCCGGCAACATGGACAGTCTGAACTGTTTTCGTAGTCAGGTCATCCGGTACTGGTACCGCGCGCTCCGGCGCCGGGGCCAGCGTCGGCCGCTGACGTGGGCTCGGTTCCTCACACTGGTCGGGGCCTGGATTCCAAGTGCCAAAATCCTGCACCCGCATCCGAACGTGCGCTTTGACGCCATGCATCCGAGGTAGGAGCCGTATGCAGCCGGACTTGCACCACGGGCTGCTAGCGCCCAACGCCGCCCACCGTCAGCTCGCCCTCGGCTCACTCCGACATGATCGGCGCCGCGCGTTCCTCCGCCGCCGGCCGCAGATGTGCGTTCTGCATGATGAGCCGCGCGCACGTGTTCCACCGGAGGATGCTGTCGTCGTTGCCGGCCGGCCGCAGGGCCTGGGCCTTCTCGTACCAGTCCATGGCGTCCCGCAGCCAGTCGTAGACGACGGCGCCCGAGGTGGGGCCGCCCTGGCCGAGCAGCGCCGTCGCGCGTCGCTCGCAGATGATCCCGCCGTAGTACGCGCGTTCGTACTCGCCGGCGAGTCGGCGCGCGATGTGCTGCACGCGCGTCACCGCGCCGCTCACGCTTCGGTCGGCGAACTGATCGGTTAGCGCCAGGAGCAGGACGATCAGGGCCTGCTGGTTGTCAGGGTCGACGTCGAGCGCGTCCAGACAGATGCTCTCGGCCTGCAGGGGCTCGTTCAGCAGGCGATAGCGCTCCGCCTTGGCCAGCGCCGCCGGCACGGCTTCTCGCGAGATCGGCTTGAGCTGGAACGTCATGCATCCCCTCGGGTCACGCGGCGCAGGTTCACGGCAGACTCCAGAGCACGTACGCGGCGGCGACGGTTCCCACGAGCGCGGCGCCGTAGCACAGCACCGCGATGAAGTTGGTCAGGTGATAGAGCTGTAACCCGTCGTAGAGGGTGTAGCGGAAGCGATGCGCCCAGTGGAACAGCGGCAACGAGATGATGACGAACAGGTACAGCCGCGCGATCGGGTGCGAGACCAGGGCAGACACCGACTCGAAGGTCGGCGGGTCGATCCATCCGAGGGGGAGCGCCAGTCCCGTCAGGAACAGATGGACCGGGAAGAGCAGGGCGGCGATGGTGCCGCCCGCGCTGAACAACAACCAGAGAAACGGCGTCATCCTCCGCATCGCTCAGCCTCGCAGCAGGATCCACGCGACAGCGGCCGAGAGCACCACCCAGGCGGCGTAGTTGCCGGCCGCGATGAGCCAGTCAGGGACCCGCGCACCGCCCACGCGCACCGCCATCGCCTTGGGCGCCAGGTTGAACCAGGTGATGGCATGGAAGAGCACGCCGCCGAACGCGAGCGCGTTCAGCGTGACGGCCAGCGGCGTCTGGAGCCAGGCGACGAACCGCGCGTACGCCTCGGGGCCTTCAGCCAGCGCGCGCGCCATCCACAGGAGCAGCACGGCGAAGAACGCCACGGCCACACTCGTCAGCTCGCGGAACACGAACCACGCGTACGGCCGTTTCTGCAGCCACCACCAGACGGACATCCGCCGGCGGTACCACCGGGCGTGGTAGGGCGTGTGACGCACGGCGGCGGTCACTTCGCGGCCCATGGCAGCAGCAGTCCTTTCAACGCGTGCATGGCGGCACTCAGCTTGTACTGCTGGATCGCGCCGGCCGGGTCGACGTGCTTGGGGCACACCGTCGTGCACTCGCCGACGAAGGTGCATCCCCAGACGCCCGCGTGATCCGAGAGGATCCGCAGCCGCTCGCGCGCGCCCTGGTCGCGCGAGTCGAGGCTGTAGCGGCGCGCGAGGGCGATGGCGGCCGGGCCCGTGAACGCGGGCTCGAGGCCGACGATCGGACACGCCGCGTAGCAGAGCAGGCAGTTGATGCACTGGCTGAACTGCCGGTAGGTCTCCAGCTGCGTCGGCGTCTGGAGGTACTCGCCCGCGTCGATCGCCCTCTCGTCCTCGCGTACGATCCACGGCTTGACCTTCTTCAGCTTGTTCAGAAAGTCGCTGATGTCGACGACGAGGTCGCGGATGATCGGGAAGAACTGCAACGGCTCGACGCGCACCGGACCGGGCCTGTGGTCGGCCAAGTACGCCGCGCAGGTCAGCTTCGGCGTGCCGTCGACCATCATCCCGCAGCTGCCGCACACCCCCATCCGGCAGGACCAGCGGAACGAGAGCGTGCCGTCCACGCGGTCCTTGATGTGGTTGAGCGCGTCGAGGACGACCCAGTCTTCGCGGTACGGCACCTCATAGGTCTCGATGCTCGGCTCCGGATCCTGCTCCGGGCGGTACCGCGTCACGCTGAGGGCGATGGTCTCCGGCATGCGATCAGCTCCCGTAGACACGCTGGCCCGGCGGCCACCGGGTGATGCGCACGGGCCGGTAGTCGATGCGCGGCGAGCCGCCTGTGCCGCGGTACGCCAGCGTGTGCGCGAGGAACCGCTGGTCGTCGCGCTGAGGATGGTCGCTGCGCTGATGGGCGCCGCGCGACTCGCGGCGCTCGAGCGCCGAGTGGACAATCGCCTCGGCCAGGTCGAGCATGTAGGACAGCTCGAGCACGCCGATGAGCTCGGTGTTGAACGTCGCGCTGCGATCGTCGAGCGCGACGCGCGTGACACGCTCCTGCAGCCCGCGCAGCCGGTCGGCGGCCTGGCGGAGCACCGCCTCGACGCGGAAGATGCCCGCGCTCTCCTCCATGATCGCGTGCATCTCGGTCCGGACCGCGGCGAGACGTTCGGTCCCGCCCGTCGTCGTCTTGCGCAGGAGCAGCTGTTCGAGGCGACGGGCCTCGTCGTGCGCCTGGGCGGGCACGCCGGCGCTCGCGTCCTGGCGCCGCGCCGCGAACGCCGCGGCGGCCCGGCCCGCACGGGTGCCGAAGACCAACAACTCGGGCAGCGAGTTCGATCCCAGCCGATTGGCGCCGTTGATGCTCACGCACGCCGCCTCGCCGGCGGCGTACAGCCCGGCGATCGGCGTGGCCGCGTCGATGTCCGTGTGGATGCCGCCCATCATGTAGTGGGCGACCGGGCGGACGGGAATCATCTCGCGGACCGGATCGACGCGCGCGTACTTGAGACACAGCTCACGCACAAACGGGATCTGGCGCTCGATCTTGGCTTCGCCCAGGTGGCGCACGTCCAGATGGACGTAATCGCCGTACGGTCCCTTCAGCGTGCGGCCTTTCTCCTGCTCCCTGACGAACGCCTGCGACAGCCGGTCGCGCGGGCCGAGCTCCATCGACTTCAGGACCGGCGTCGGCTGCGGCCGGCCGAGGTCGTAGTCCTGCAGGTAGCGGTAGCCGTCCCGGTTGAGCAGCCAGCCGCCTTCGGAACGCGCCGCCTCGGTGATGAGAATGCCTGTGAACGGCAGGCCCGTCGGGTGGTACTGGACGAACTCCATGTCCTTGAGCGGCGCGCCCGCGCGATAGGCGAGCGCCATCCCGTCGCCGTTCTTGATGCTGGCGTTGGTGGTGAACGGGTAGATGCGCCCGCAGCCGCCGGTGCAGAGGATGACCGCGTGTGCCGTGATCGTGACGAGACGCCCCGACGCCAGCTCGATCGCCACCACGCCCTGGCAGCGCCCGTCGTCGACCAGCAGCTTCGTGACGAAGAACTCGTCGAAGCGCTTGATCGCGTCGTACTTGAGCGTCGTCTGAAACAAGGCGTGGAGCAGGTGGAAGCCGGTCTTGTCGGCGGCGAACCAGGTGCGTTGCGCCTTCATGCCGCCGAAGGGCCGCACGGCGACGCTGCCGTCGGCCTCGCGGCTCCACGGGCAGCCCCAGTGCTCGAGCCGCATCAGCTCGGCCGGCGCCTCGCGGACGAACGCCTCGACCGCGTCCTGGTCACACAGCCAGTCGCCGCCCGAGATGGTGTCGTAGGCGTGATCGTCGAGACTGTCGCCCTTCTTGATGACGCCGGCCGCGCCGCCCTCCGCCGAGACGGTGTGGCTCCGCATCGGGTAGACCTTCGACACGACGGCCACACTGAGCGCGGGCTGCGCCTCAATGGCCGCAATCGCGGCACGCAGACCCGCGCCGCCGCCGCCGACCACCAACACGTCGCACGAGAGCGAATCCATGCAGGCTCCTCGCGCACCGACGCCGGGGACCGAACGATGACCTTGAGGGGATAAGGGCGGACGAAAGGATAGTCGAGAGCGCGGGATTACTCAAGGGGGGCTGGCGACGGACTCCGCGGGCAACGAACACGGAACGGACACGGAAACCGAGCGCCGAGCGCCGCACCCCGGGCAATGCCCTGCCACCGAAAGTAACCTGGAGG
>CAYHSN010000327.1:0-4466 GCA_964359235.1 uncultured Vicinamibacterales bacterium
CCCATCATCGCTTCGTAGACCGAGCCGATCTGCTCCACGTCGAGCGTGCGGTAGGACAGCCGCTCGCCGTCGAGGACGAGCAGGTTCTTCAGCACGCGAAAGACGATGCCGTCGGAGATGTGCGGCGGGTCGATCGTGTCGCCCATCACTCGGACGATTCCGAGCGGCCGGCCCTCGAGGAACGGATACGCATCCGGGCTAAACAGTCGGCCGTGGCGTGCAGGGAACCGCAGCTCGCCGTGCGCGCCGCCATCGTGAATGAGCCGGAAGAGCGCCAGAAGCTGCGCCCACGCGCCGAAGCGCGCGTCCATCGTGTCGGGATAGCGCGCCTCGTCGTCTCTGAGCCTTTCGAAAAGACCTGAGATCGAGTAGTGCTTTTGATACACCTCGCTCGGCGGCATCAGTCCGCGGTCTTCAGCGTAGAGGACGAAGACCAGACGCATCAGCGTGGAAAGGAGTCCGCCGTACACGTCGTTTGGCGCGTCGCGCAACGCCTGCGCCAGGAGGACGCCGCGCGCGTGCTCGTTCGCCCGCTGGAATCCGCGCACCAGCTCCCACAGCGCCTCGAGCACCTGGCCGGCCAGCGCCGTGGACACTTCGTTCTGATACTTGCGGCTTTCTTTGAGAAGCGCCGGCAGCCTCTGTGGCTCCTGCTGAACGTCCGTGACACGCTCGACGCCGAGCAGCGCGTGGAGCGCACCGACCATGGGCCGGCCGAGCGTGTGAACCAGATCCGAGAAGCGGAATGTCAGGTGGCCAGACGACTCGCCCTGCGGCGAGTACACCAGGCGCAGCGCGGCACCGTTGAACAGAAGACCGATCGGCACGCCGGTGGCGCGGAGCAGCCGCTCGAGCCGCGCATGCGGACTGGCGCGCCAGCCGTGATGGTGTCGATCTGCTGGAGGCGCGGCGTCGAAATCGCTCTTGGGTTCAACGACGTCGATGAGCAAGAGCCATCGATCGGCGTGATCGGGATCTGGCACTGCGTATGTCGGCGCCAGGTGGTCCTCGTACTCGGGCAGTGCGACCGTGAGGCCGTCAGGAAGCGCCGGTCCACCTGGCGCCCCGGTCAGCAGGCCGTCCGGCCACTCGAGAATTTCTTGACAGACCGTCAGCCAGTGGACGAAGCGAAGTGCGTCCTCGTCCTGAACCAGCTCGCGGAGGCGTTCCTGCTTCTCAACGCTCTTCTGGCGCTCGATGAAAATACCGTGCCTGACCATCACGTTCGGCGAGACGACGAGCCCCACCTGCTGGATCTGGCCGAGCCATTCTTTGTGCGCCTGGAGTTCCGGAGGAACTTGTGCCATTTGTGATCGGCGGGACTAAAGTCCCGCCCTACGTGCGCTAACCCGTGACGGGCCAGAGGTAGATGAGGCCCACGGGCTCGAAGCGCGCGGTCTTCACTTCGTAACTCTGCCGGATGCGGACGGGCTCGGAGTCGAGCTCCCGAGCCAGCTCGTCCAGTCGCTTCTGCCAATGGCGCTTGTCGGCTTCGAGCTGCCTGCGCTCATCTTGATCGAACAGACCGGGTTGCTGGAGGTCCTTCTCCTTCTCCACAGCCGTCTTCTGAATCCGCAGCCGCTGGGTCTCGAGAATCGCGCGCATCTCGGCGGCCTCCCGGTCGCCGCGAGTGCGGAGATCGGCGGTTGCACGAGCGATCAGGTCGTCCGACTGCGCTTTCAGATGCGGACGCAGCTCCTCCAAGTCGCGGGACCCGCCGGAGCCGAGCCGCTGCCGGACTTGCGAAGGCAGGTCGTGCTTCGCGTCTGCGCTGAGCGCCTGCTCGAGCAGTTCCAGCGTCTTGTCGAGCGTGGCTTCTGCATAGGGCTTCAACGGCTCGTGACGAATCGTGACGTCGGTCCACCGGGCGGCCACGGCCAGCACCTGGTCGTGCAACCGCGCGGCGCGCTCGCCGTACAGCGACAGACGGCCGAGCAGGATGACGCGTGGCACGGGATCCCTCGTGACCACCATACACGCACGTGTGAGGTCGTGGTGGACGAAGCCCTGGGAGCGGAAGCGCCCAAGCAGGCGCTGCACGAAGCGATGCTCCAGATGGAGATGGACCTCGGAGGCATCCAGCGATCCCTGGTCGGCAAAGACGACCGGCCTGACCGCCTGCTCTTTTCGCCATTCCCACAATGGCTGCCCGCGGCGACGCGGCGCGCGCAGCGTGTCGAGTGTCGACATCCAGGAAGGATCGGCCTGGGCACGGGCCAGGAGGTCCGGCAACAAGAACACTTGACCTTCGGGCCGGCTGAAGCCGGCCCCTACGCGAGGGGGCGACGGTTCGAGGGGCCGGGCGCCGAGCAGCTCCAGCCCGCACGAGATCGCCTGGCGCAGGTCGCCTTCGTCGAGGCGCAGCCACTCTCTCGACTTCTCGAGCAGATCCTGGAGCTGAACGATCTCGGCCTTGAGGTCCGCCTCGCGTTTTCGACCGGACTCGAGTTCCGTCTCCGCCGTCTTCTGACGCCCGGCCTCGACCTGCTCGTCGCGAATCGCATCCGCCAGAGCCGCTGCGTCCTTCCGCGCGAACCCGGTGCTCAGTCGATCCTCGAGCTTGCGCTCGAGCACGGGAGCGAGACTTCCCAACTCGCGCCGGATGGTCTTGCTCTTCTCGACCAGGGCCTTCAGGACCCGATCCTCCGGGCGCTGCTCATAGACGAAGTAGTGGCATCGGATTTCTTCGGCACGCTGCAGCTTGCGGTCGATCCGGCCGTTCCGCTGTTCCACGCGGCTCGGGTTCCATGGCACGTCGAAGTGAAACAGGTCGGCGCAGTGGTTCTGCAGGTTCACGCCTTCGCGCGCCGCATCGGTGGCGATGAGCACGCGGAGCGGGTGCTTCTTCGGATCGGCATTGAACGCCCGCTTCACATCCTCACGCGCCTCGTCGGTCATGCCGCCGTGATATGTGGCGATGAGCGGGCCGGCCTCGCGGCCAGGCGTGAGCGCCGCCCGAAGCTGCTTCTCCAAGTAGCGCTTGGTGTCGCTGTATTCAGTGAAGATCAGCACGCGACGGCCGTGCTTCTTGATCCAGTCGATCAGGTACGTCACGCGCGCGTCAGGCAAACCGCGAGCGGTGTCCGCAACTTCGGCCATTCGCGCCAGGAGCTCTCGTTCCTCCTTGTAAGCGTCCGCGGGCACCTCACCCATCGTGCGAGTCGTAGCCGCGTCCATCGCTGCCTCGTCTTGCGCGCTCACCTCGTCTTCGCTTGCGTCCGCGCGGTCGTCGTCCGCATCTGGCGCGTTGGTCAGCAGCTTGAGCTGTGCGAGGTTCGGGCGAGCGTGCTCCGGGTTCGGGCGGGGCTGAAGCCCCGCCCCTACAAGCGGCGAGGACGCCCCTGCGGTTGAAGCGGCAGCCTCGAATGACTTGCGATGAACGCGGAGCGTGCACGCGAACGCCTCGATCGACGACAGCAGCCGCTTCTGCAAACTACAGAGCACGAGGGCGGACGCCGTCTGCACGGACTTCGCCGCGTTCTTGAGGCGGTCTTCGCGCGCCTGCCGATACTCATCCAAAAGGCGCGGCAGCAGCAGCTCCGGATTGTCGTCCTTCAGCCCTGCGATGGGCACTTCGACAATCTCGCGCTTCGGGAAACCGCCCTGAAGTCGCCGCAGGTCGTCCTTGAGACGACGGACCATGACCGGCTCGAGCTGCTTGGCGCTCTCGACCGGCACGCCGCGACAGAAGCGTTGCGGGTCGAGAATCTCGAGCAGGGCCGAGAAGCTGTTCGAGTGACCGTTGTGAGGAGTCGCAGACAGGAAGAGCCGGTGCTCGAACTTCGGCGCCAGCTCGCGGATGGCCTTCGTGAACTGCGAATCGATGGCGTAGCGCGCGCCACTGGCGGGCGCGGCATTGTGCGCCTCATCGAGAATCAGCAGACTGCCGGCGGCGAAGGCGCCCAGCCAGTCGTCGAGTAATAGTTTGTAGTCCGGGTCGCGCAGCAATCGATGCGAGACGATGAACCGTGAGTGCGTCGCCCAGGGGTTGACCGAGAAGCCACGCTCCTGCCGCATCCTCCTGACGTAGTCCCTGTCAAAGACCACAAACGTCAGGCCGAAGCGCTGGTCCAGTTCTTCTTTCCACTGCAGCAAGACCGACGGGGGCGCGGCGACGACGATCCGGCGGACGCGCTGGCGCATGAGAAGCTCGCGAACGATGAGGCCCGCCTCGATCGTCTTGCCCAGACCCACATCGTCCGCAATGAACAGGTTCACGCGCGGCAGGAGCAGCGCCTTCCTGAGCGGTTCGAGCTGGTACGCGTCGATCCGGATGCCCGCGCGATACGGCGCCTGGAACAACTTCGGGTCGGTCGAGGTGACCGAATTCCAGCGCAGGGTGTGGTAGTAGGCCGCAAACAGGTGAGGCTGGTCGAACTTGCCGCCTGCGAGGCGCGACCAATCGGCCTCGTTGATGCGCTGCGCGTCGACTTCCTTCTCCCAGAGAACCTGGATTTCTTCACCCT
>CAYHSN010000328.1:0-4464 GCA_964359235.1 uncultured Vicinamibacterales bacterium
AATCTGATTAGCCTGAAGAACACTCAAGGAACGAGGAACGAGGAATGAGGAACGAGTAGCGGCTCGATAGGGGCTCGGGACGAGGCCCGGGGTTCTTGCTCGTTCCTCGTTCCTCGCCACTCGTCCCTTTTCGATCGCGTCATGTCCTTCGCCCCCGCCTACATCAGTAACGTCCTGAGCGAGAACTTCGAGGACGCCAAGGTCCTCTTCTTCTCGCCGCTCATGTCGATTCACTACGCGCATCTCGTGATGCTGGCGCGCACCGGCATCATTTCGGGTGACGATGCGCGCGTGGTCCGTGACGCGCTGGATCGGATTCCGCCCGACGCGGTGCGCGCGGCGGTCTTCGACGGCTCGGTCGAGGATCTGTTCTGCTACGTCGAGCGGCTCGTCGTCCTGGCGTGCGGCGACGAGCGGGCGGGACGGCTGCACACGGCGCGCAGCCGCAACGACATCGACATGACGATGTACCGCATGCGGCTGCGGGAGTACGTGCTCGAGCTGCTGCGCGCGACGCTGGAGCTCAGGCGCGTGCTCGTCGCGCAGGCGGCGCGCCACCGCGAGACCATCCTCGGCGCGCACACGCACACGCAGCCCGCGCAGCCGACGACCATCGCCCACTACCTGCTGGGCGTGATCGAGGAGCTGGAGCGTGACGCGGTGCGGCTCCGCGCCGCGTACGAGACGACCAACCGCAATCCGCTCGGGTCCTGCGCGATCACGGGCACGGGCTTTCCAATCGATCGGCACCTGACGAGCGAGTTGCTCGGGTTCGCCGCGCCAACCGGCAATACCTACGGCAGCATCGCGACGGTGGACTACCTGCTCGAAGCGAGCGCGGCGGCGGCCGTCACGCTCGTCGGCGTGGGACGCTTCATCCAGGACCTGCTGCAGTGGTGCACGCTCGAATTCGGATACCTGCGGCTCGGCGAGGGCCACGTGCAGTCGAGCAGCATCATGCCGCAGAAGCGCAACCCCGTGGCGCTCGAACATGCTCGCGCGATCGGGAGCAAGGCCGTCGGCCAGGGCGCGGCGATTGTGACCACCGTTCACAACACGCCCTTTGGCGACATCGTGGACACCGAGGACGATCTGCAGCCGCTCGTGTACTCGATGTTCAAGGACGCGACGCGCGCCGTGACGCTGGTCGGCAGCGCCATGGCGAGCGCCGAGTTCGACGCGGCGCGACTGGAGCACATGGCCTCGCAAGGCTGGATCACGGTGACGGAGCTGGCCGACACGCTGACACGCGAGCAGGGGCTGCCGTTCAAGACCAGCCACACCATCACGGTCCGGTTCGTGCTGATCCTGCGCGAGCATGAGGGCCTGTCGCGCGCGGAGGCGTTGCGGCGCGCGGCTCAGGAGGTCATCGGACGGCCGCTGCCGTATGACGACGCGGCCCTCGACACCGTCCTCAGTCCGCGTCACTTCGTGACGGTGCGCCGCACGCTCGGCGGCCCCGCGCCCGACGAGACGGCGCAGGCGATCGGGCTGGCGCGCGCGCAGCTTTCGCGCGACGAGCTCTGGCTGACGGCACAGGTTGGCGCGTTGAAGACCGCGGAAGCCCGGCTGCGCGCGGCGGCGGACGCGATCTAGAGGGAGAACTCAGAGCTTGTGAAGAAATCGCATGGCACGTAGCGCGCATCTTCAGATGCGCCCGACAGGCCGGACTGAAGTCCGGCGCTACGGCGATTTCTTCACACGCTCTCAGTTCTCAGTTCTCACTTCTCACTTCTCACTTCAAACCGTCACCACCCAGTGCCGGCCCATGTCGAGCGGCAGCTCCCTCAGGATGCGCTCGACGATGGCGGGGCCGTAGCGATTGAGGAAGAAGACCCCTGCGAGCGCCCGCTCCTGCTGGTGTCCCTCCGGAAATGCCTGCGCCTGCGCGCGGATGAACTGCCGGCGCACCGTGTCGTCGCGCCGCTTCGCGGCCTGGATGATCTTGCTGTGCAGCGTGCGCAAGTCGTGCTCCATCCGGCTCAGCGTGGTCTTCGCCGCGCCGGCGAGCGTCGGGTCGATGGCCGGCACCGCGTCGATGACGGCGGTCATGCGCTCCTGCATCGCCGCGATCGCCTCCTGCAGTGAAGCCTCCACCGACGGCGGGAGCTGCGACACCAGCAGCCGGTTGAGCGCCGACTCGTCGTGCGAGTGCAGTTCTTCGATCGGCAGGTCGTAACGGGCGAGGAAGCGGGCCGAGGCGGCGTCGAGGATCGTGGCGGTCAGGCGCGGATAGATGAGGGGCATCGGCAGCGAGAAGTGCTGATAGATGCCCTGGAGCTGCGCGAGGTACGCCAGCTCCGCGGGGCCGGCGACGTAACAGACCGTCGGGAACAACGTGTCTTGCACGATCGGACGCAGCAGCACGTTCGGGCTGAAGCGCTCGGGGTGATTCTTCGCTTCGGCGACGAGCGTGTCGCGGTCGCTGAGCGCGACGCCGATCGCCAGGCGATCCCCGCGCTTCCGGATGGGCACGCGCCCACCGTCCAAGTAGAAGAGGCCGGTGCCGTCGGGTTGCGGCTCGATCTGCGGCGCGTGCCCGCGCGCGGCCAGCTCGGTGCCGGCCGCCGCCGCGAGCGCCAGCGTCTGCCCGTGCGTCTGCAACTCGCGCACGAAGACCGGCGAGGCGAGCGCCTTCGCGGCCGGATCGCATGAGTCGAACACAATCAGGCCCTGCGGTCCGAGCGTGGTCTCCAGGAACGTGGCGAACGCGTCGGCCATGCTCTGGCCGGGCGCCCAGGCGCGGCGCAGCATGCCGAAGAGATCGGCCGTGAACTCGGTCGGCGGAAGCGCGGCCTCGAGTTCGGTGATCGCGGCGGTGATGCCCCCGTCGAGCCGCAGCGCGCCAATGGGCAGCTCGCCGGCGCCGGGCAGGGCCGAGAGCTTGACCGTTCGCAGTTGGAGATCGGCGTCGAGGACCGGGCACGACCGCACTTCGTCCCAATCGTGATCTTCCGCGTCGACCCAGAAAACCGCGACGGCCGGCACGCGCAGCTCCGCCGACACGCGCTCGGCGAGCCGCATCGCGGTGACGCTCTTGAGCAGCGTGAAGAGCGGGCCGCCGAAAAGCCCAGCCTGTTGGCCGGTCACGACGGCGACGGTGCGCGGGTCGCGGAGCCGTTCCGACGCGACGAGCGCTGCGGGCGGCGCGCCGCGCCGGAGCTGCTGCGCCTCGATGATGCCCGCGATCGCCTGATGCGAGCGGCCGTGGCGCTGCGTGCGAGTGACGGCTTCGCGCCAAGCAGCCGGATCCGCGGGATTGCCGGCGAAACACCCGCCGATGGTCGCAAACTCGTAGGCGTACGCGCCGGCAAGCGGACGCATCCACGAAAACCGACGGATGTCGACCGGGATCCGTGGGACGCTCGAAGCGCTGGTCTGGGAGGACACTGCCGCGTACTCTGGCTCACGCGCGCGAAACGTGTCAAGGCAAGTGCCGCACGCGTACATGCCTCTACAGACGCCGCGGCCCACGCTCCGGATCCCGAAAAAACAGGCGTGCGGCCTGCACGGCGCGATCGATTCCATGTTAGCATCGCCTGACCCGCCTGAGGAGTTTCGGCGCTGACGCACGACGACACGAATTCGTACACGCCTCCTCCAGCATTCGGGCCGTTCCGAGTCCTGCATCAGGTCGGAAGCGGCGTCCTTGGACCAGTCTTTCGCACGTACGAACCCAGTCGCGATCGGCTCATCTCCGTAAAGGCGTTCCGCCTCGACCTCACGCCCGAGCAGGCGGCGGCGCTCGCGGAGGAACTGCAGGGTCTCGTCGAGATCGGCCTCGATCATCCGTCGATCGTGATGCCGCTCGCCGCCGGCGTCGAAGGCCACACGGTCTATCTGGCTGAGGAGTACGTGGCGGCCGAGTCGCTCGACATCGCACTGCGCCACTACGCGCCGGCCGCCCTCGAAACGGCGCTGCCGTTTCTGAACCAGCTCGCCGGCGCGATTGACTTCGCGCGCGCGCGGGGTGTCGGACACGGCGCGCTGCACCCGCGCGACATCTTCCTGGCGCCCGAAATCGCCCGCGCCACGGGCTTCGGCATCGTGCAGGCGCTCGAGCGGCTGGGTCTGCGCGCGCCGGTGCGACGACCGTACTCGGCCCCGGAGCGCGTGTCCGGCAGAGCGTGGAGCACGCCGGCCGACGTCTTCGCGCTGGGCGCCGTGGCGCACGAGCTGCTCACGGGGAAGCGCCCGGCCGGCACCGGCGAGGTGGCGGCGATCGTGGGCAAGGCGACCGAGTCGTACCCCGATCTGCTGCGGGGGGGGCTGGGCCGCGCGCTCGCGGAAGATCCCGCCGCGCGCTTCGCGAGCGCGAAGGGGTTTGTGACCGCGCTCGAAGCGGCGGCGCGCGGCGCGCCCCCCCCCCCCCCCCCGCCAACCCCCCCCCCCCCCCCCCCCCCCCCCCCAGACCCCCCCCCCCCCCCCCCCCCCCCCCCCCCCCCCCCCCCCCCCCCCCCCCCC
>CAYHSN010000329.1:0-1067 GCA_964359235.1 uncultured Vicinamibacterales bacterium
GGTCTGCAGCGAGGGGACATAGGCATTCAGGTACATCCGGTCGATCGCTTCAAGCTCGAAGGTCACGTGGTTCTGGAGGATTTCAGCGACGCTTTTGCGTACCATGGTCCTGGAGCTCCTGGAGGGCGCGGCCGGCATGGCCACCGACCCGCAAGGGTCTATCACGTAGGCGCAGGGGTCAATCCCTGCCTGCTCCCAGGGGCTCCTCTCTCCCAATCACATGCTCGATGGTCTGAGGCGCAGCCTCGCTAATAATTGTTTAGCGTCAGCATCGAGAGGCGCTAAACAATTACGATCCAAGAGACAGCAAACGCACGAAGAAACGCGTGACGGCGTCACGCTCATCGTCTTCGTGTCTTCGTGCCTTCGTGGCCGTGTCTTCGTGTCCTTCGTGGGACTGCGAAGCCAGCCTTCGTGACCTTCGTGTTTACGCCTGTGCAGCGTGGAGGGTGAGCCCGCCGGCGAAATCCGCGAGGCGCTCGCGCAGGATCAGGCGCCCGCGGTGCAGGCGCGACTTGAGCGTCTGCGTCTTCACGCCCAGCACGGCCGCCGCTTCCTCGGTCGACAGGCCCTGCACGTCGCGCAGCAACACCGGAATACGATAGACGAACGGCAGATCGGCCAGCGCCTCGGCCAGCTTCGCTCTCATCTGCCCGCGCATCAGCTCATCGTCAGCGAGATTCGACCAGTCGGCGGGCTCGAGCGCCGCCGGACGCTTCGCGTCCTTCTCGGGCGAGACTTCGGACTCGCTCACTTCGTTCGGCCGGCTGAACCGCGCGTTGCGCAGGCGCGACATCGCCGTGTTGAAGGTGATGCGGTAGATCCACGAGGAGAGCGCGGCGTCGCCGCGAAACGCGTCGATCTTGCGGACCACTTTCAGGAGGACGTCCTGGGTGACTTCCTCGGCGTCTTCCCAGTTCCTCATGTATCTGTAGGCGAGCTGGTGGATCCGGGGCCCGTAGGCCGCCGAAAGCTCCGAGACGGCGTCGTGGTCGCCGGCCTGGACGCGCGCAATGAATTCGCGCTCCGCACCCGTCTCCCGCATGGCAGTCCCTCCGATGCCAGAT
>CAYHSN010000329.1:1167-4459 GCA_964359235.1 uncultured Vicinamibacterales bacterium
TGGTTCCGCGACCTCGGTCCGCTCGAAGACCTCGCAGAACGCGCGCGCGGCCGACGCCTCGACCTCGCTCATCGGAATCGGCCGCGCGCACAGCTTCGCGAGCGAGGTGACCCCGCGATCGGTGATGCCGCAGGGCACGATCAGGTTGAAGTCGTCCAGCCGGGTCGTGACGTTGAGGGCGAAGCCGTGGCTGGTGATCCAACGCGAGATCCGCACGCCGATCGCGGCGAGCTTCTCCCCGCCGACCCACACGCCGGTGAGCCCGGCGACGCGGCCCGCTTCGATGCCGAACGTCGCGGCGATCCTGATCAGCACTTCCTCGATGTCGCGCACGTAGCGGTGCACATCGCGGCGATCGGGTTTGAGATCGACGATGGGATAGCCGACGAGCTGTCCCGGCCCGTGATACGTCACGTCGCCGCCGCGTCCGGTCTCGAAGAGCGCGACGCCGCGCGCGGCGAGCGTCTCGTCCGTTGCCAGCACGTGTTCGCGGCTGTTTCGCGCCTTCGCGCCGAGCGTGATGACCGGAGGATGTTGAAGGAGGAGCAACTGATCCGGCACGCGGCCGTACCGGCGATCGTCCACGAGTCTCTTCTGCAGCTCGAGCGCCTCGCCGTACGGGATGAGGCCGAGGCGGCGGATTTCGAGCGGTCGCCTGATTGTCATCGCGACCGGCGAAGGAACGAGGAGCGAGGAACGAGGAACGATTCGGGCCCTGAGGTCACATCCAGCTCTCGTCGAAGTGCTCGAGCGCGTGCTTCACGTGCGCGAGGAAGCGGCCCGCGTCGGCGCCGTCCACCAGACGATGGTCGTGGCCGATCGACAGGTACGCCACCGGTCTGATCGCGATCGCATCGTCGATCACGATCGGGCGCTTCTCGATGGCGCCGACGCCGAGGATGCCCACCTGCGGCTGGTTGATGATCGGCAGGCCGGCGAACGCGCCGAACACACCGGGGTTCGTGATGGTGAAGGTGCCGTCCTGCACCTCCTGCGGCTTCAGTTGCTTGGCGCGGGCGCGCGAGGCCAGATCGTCGATCGCGCGGCTCAGGCCGACCAGGCTCTTCTCGTCGGCGTTCCGGATGACGGGCACGATGAGGCCCCAATCGAGCGCCACCGCGATGCCGAGGTTGATATCCCGTTTGTAGATGATCGTGTCGCCGTCGACCGAGGCGTTCACGATCGGGAACGCCCGCAGCCCGTCCACGGTGGCCTTCGCGATGAACGCCGTGTAGGTGAGCCTCGCGCCGGCCTGCTCGTACCTTGCCTTGTGCTGCTCGCGCAGCTTCGCGACGCGCCCGAAGTTCACCTCGTAGATCGCGTAGACGTGCGGCGAGGTGTGCGCGCTCTGCACCATGTGCTCGGCGATCTTCCGGCGCATCACGCTCATCGGCTCGACGCGCACGCGCTCGCCGGGCTTGAAGGCCACGGGCAGTGGCGAGGCTGTGGCCGAACTGAAGTTCGGCGCTACGACAGCCGGTCCTGCCGCGGCCGTTTCGCTCTCGATGAATCCGAGGATGTCGTTCTTCGTGACGCGGCCGCCGACGCCGCTGCCGGGGACCTGCTGGATGTTCACGCCCTGCTCGCGCGCGATGCGGCGCACGAGCGGAGACGACTTCTGACGCCGCAGGTCGTCCACGGTTGGCGGGCCGGCGGGGGCGGCCGAACTGGAGCTCGGCCCTCCGACAGCGGTCGGCCCGACAACGGCTGACCCTGCGACGGCTGGCGCAGCCGACGAGGGTGCCGCCGCCCCGCCCTGAGCCTGTCGAAGGGGCTCGCCCTGAGGTTGTCGAAGGGGCCCGCCCTGAGCCTGTCGAAGGGGCTCGCCTGGCTGTCCGATGATCCCGACCACGCTGTTCACCGGCACGGTCTCGCCCTGCTGCGCCCGGATCTCGAGCAGGACGCCGGAGGCGGGCGCCTGCACTTCGGTGTCGACCTTGTCGGTCGAGATCTCGAACAACGGCTCGTCGCGGTCCACCCGATCGCCAACCCGCTTGATCCAGCGAACGATGGTGCCTTCCGCGATCGACTCGCCCATCTGGGGCATCAGGACATCGGTGGGCATGGGGGCTCCAGAAGCTATCAGCTATCAGCTATCAGCTATCAGTTGCCAGCTACCAGCAGACTGAAAGCTGAAAGCTGAGAGCTGAAAGCTGAGAGCTATCACAGATGTATCGCCCCGCCGTGCGCGGCGTGCGCCGCCTCGGCCACGGCTTCCGACAGCGTCGGGTGCGCGTGGATGGTCCGCGCCAGCTCCTCGACCGTGCACTCCAGGCCGAGCGCGATGGTGGCCTCGGCCACGAGCTCCGTGGCGCGCGGCCCGATCATGTGCACCCCGAGAACCTCATCGTACTTCTTCTCGGCCACGATCTTCACGAAGCCCTCGGTCTCGCCCGCGATCTTCGCCCGGCCGAGGGCGAAAAACGGGAACGTGCCCACGATCACGTCGTGGCCCCGCTCCTTCGCCTCGCGTTCGGTCAGGCCGACGCTGCCGATCTCGGGATCGCCATACGTGCACGCCGGCACGTGGTCGTAGTTGAGCGGCCGGACTTCGCGTCCGGCGATCCGCTCGGCCACCGCGACTCCCTCGGCCGACGACAGGTGCGCAAGCTGCGGATGCCCGGGCCAGCCGAGCGTGATGACATCGCCGATCGCCGAGATGCCGGATACGTTCGTGCGGTACTGCTCGTCCACGCGGACATACCCCTTCTCGAGCGCGAGGCCCGCGTCCTCGACGCCGAGACCATTCGTTACCGGACCGCGCCCGGTGGCGACGAGCAGGTACTCCGCGGCACGCTTCTCGACCTTCCCGTCCGCCAGCTTCACCTCGAAGTCGACGCCGCCCGCGCGCGCCTTCGCGCCTGTGACCGTGGCGCCCGTCTTCACCGTGATGCCCTGCTTGCGGAACGACTTCTCCAGCTCCGCCGAGATGGCCTCGTCCTCGAGCGGGACGAGGCGGGGCAGCAGCTCGAGGAGCGTGACCTCGCTCCCGAACCGGCGGAAGATCGACGCGAACTCGACGCCGATCGCACCTGCGCCCAGAATGGCCAACGACTTCGGCACGTGTCGCAGGTTGATCGCCTCGTCGCTCGTGATGATGCGCGTCCGATCGATCTCGACGCCCGGCACGCCGCACGGCGCGGAGCCGGTCGCCACGACAATCTCGCGCGCCTGAAGCGTCTGCGCCTGGCCGCCGCTCACCTCCACGCGGCCGCCGCCCGCCAGACGCGCGCTGCCCTGGATCCAGTCGATCTTGTTCTTCTTGAACAGGAACTCGATGCCCTTGGTGAGG
>CAYHSN010000330.1:0-4444 GCA_964359235.1 uncultured Vicinamibacterales bacterium
GAACTCGTAGGAAAAGTCCTGGAGCGGGCACTCGCCGCCCTTGTCGCACACCGGGCAGTCGAGCGGATGGTTGATGAGCAGGAACTCGAACACGCTGGCCCGCGCCTCGACCACATCGGCGGCCCGCGTGTGGACGACCATGCCCTCGGTGCAGGTGGTCGAGCACGCCGTCTGCAGCTTCGGCATCTTCTCGACCTTCACCAGGCAGACGCGGCAGGAGCCTTCGATGCTGATGCCCGGGTGATAGCAGTAGTACGGCACGTGAATGCCGTGCGCGAGGGCGGCCTGCAGGACCGTCGTGCCCTTCTCGACCGCCATCGCCCCGCCGTCTATCGTCAGCTTCACGGTCTCCATGACCTGTTCATCATATCTCAGGGGATGCGGCTGCCGGCTCGCCGGGGCCCGCCACGCACCGACGCTGAGCGCCGCGTGACGACCGAGCACGCCTATCGATCCGAGACGTCACCGTCATCGCGAAGCGCTGCGCTTAACGCACGAACTCGGCCAGCGCGGCGTGGTCGCCGTTGACCTCGACGGTCACCAGCCGATCCTCGAGCGGGACGATCCGCTCGGTGACCTTGTCGGCGAGGAGCACGGCGACCGATCGGCGCGCGCCGGAGGCGTAGACGAGCGTGACGGTCACCGGCACGTCGAAGACCTCGTCACCCTGCTCGAAGCGAAGCGTGACGGACGGCCCGCTCGTCACGGGATCGAGTGACTTGCTCACCCGGGAAGTCAAGCGGATCACCGGCACGCGCGCCCCGTAGATCCATCGTTCGAAGAACCGCTCGAGCGAGATCCCCGACTCCTCCTCCATCACACGCCGCAGATCGTCGGTGCCCGCCTTGCGGAACCGGAAGTCGCGGTAGAAGTGGCGGATGCCCGCAAAGAACTTCTCGTCGCCGATGAGCCGCCGCAGCATGTGCAGCACGACGGCGGCCTTGTTGTAGACGAGCGCGCGGAAGATCTTGCCTTCGCCCTTCACGTGACCGAGACGGTAGCCGAGATACACCGGTCCTTGATCGGAGTAGCGGAGCGCCCAGCGGCGCATCTGCCGCATCAGATTGACGAACACGTGGTCGCCGAGCGCGCGCGAGGCGTACAGCGCCGCGAAGTACTGCGAGAGACCTTCGCTCAGCCACTGCTCGTGGTAGTTCCGCCAGCCGACGCCCTGGCCCCACCACTGGTGCGCGATCTCGTGAGCGAGGAAGAACGACGGGAAGTTATCGAAGCTCACCGGATCGTCCTGCCACCGGAAGGGCGTCGTCGGGAGCGGCTGGTTGAGCACGGCGAAGTACGCCGGGCTGTGCCCGCCGGGAAGGAGCGCCTCCGTGAGCACGAGCGAGAAGCTCGGGTACGGCGCGTCGCCGACGAGCGACGCGTAGTACTGCAGGATGTTCGCGGCCGTGTCGTGCATCGACTTGCCGCGATTCTGCTGGCGCGGGGCCGCCTGGATCGCCAGCGTCATGTCGCCGCGCGTCGCGTCGCCGGGCGGCGACGTCTGCACGCCCGCCGCGTCGACCGGGCCGATCGGGAGCTCCAGGGACGAGGAGTTGACGTGCACGAGCCTGCCAATCAGGCACGACAGGTAGCGCACCGGCTCGCCGGCCACGTACACGAACACCTTCGCCGCACCGGCCGCGCCGATCGCCGGCACGGCCATCGGCGATCCGACGGCCTCGAGCCCGGTCGCGACGACATCGTACTCGGCGGGCACGGTGATCCGGAGCGTGGCCGTCGCGTAGTCGCCCGCCGTCGATCGCGGATACCAGTGCGTCCGGTTGCTGTAGACGAAGTACGGCTCCGGCGGAATCGTGACCTCGAACGCCGGCTGCGAGGGGATGCCCTGATCGACGGCGATCGCTTCGCGATCCAGCGGCTGCGGCGGCAGCCGCCCGCCGTACGCGATCGTCAGTTCCAGCTCGACGTCCTGCGGCACGACCGTCGGGAGGTTCACGATCAGGTTGTTCTGCCCGACGACCCGCAGGTGCATCAGGCGGCCGAGGCCCGGTGAGCTGACGGACCGCACCACCAGGTCTTCATCGAGACGGAGTTGAACCGTGGCGATCGCCGCCGACCGCACGCGCAGGCGAATGGTCGTTTTGCCCTCGATCCACTCGCGCGACGGCGTGAACGTCGCGTTGACGACGTAGTCGAGGACGTCGTAGTCGACCAGATCGTCTTCGTTGTAGAAACGTCCGCGAACGCGGAGCTTGTCGGGCGATGCGTAGGAGGCGATGTTGCGGCGCGTCTTGCGGTTGAAGAGCGTGACGTCCTCGGCCTCGTTCGAGGATCGCGCGTAGGTCAGCGCGCCGAACCGCTTCGTGTGCACTTCCGCGAGGCAGTCCTCGCCGAGCGGCGAGAGCGACCAGGACTCGGGGCTGAGGTCGGCGAGGTTGAGCGAGAAGCTCTGGCGGATGTGCTGGTCGAACAGATCCCGCGCGCGGCCGAGCGCGCGCGGATCGACCGGCCGCTCGATCAGCGCGCCGGCCGACACGCGCGTCGCGAAGTTCGACGGGTTGATCCGGATGAACGCTTGGTCGAAGGAGGCGACGAGCGACTCGGCGCCCGCATACAGCCGCAGTTGCGTGCGCTCGGCTTCGTCCGACGGCGTGAAGCGCATCTCGCCCTTGCCGCGCACGACGAACGCCGTGACCCCTTCGTCGGTTTCCGCGACGAAGGCGTCACCCGAGGCGACCTGCAGGCGGAAGTCCGTCGAGCTCACGACGAGATCGCGGACGCTGAACTGCTTCGCCGCGTTCAGCTCGAGGCGGTACAGGCCGTCGAGCGTTGCGAGGCGCTCCTGGCCGACGATGCGCCAGGCGCGCGCGCCGCCCCTGCCGGCAGAGATCCGCGCCAGCCGCACGTCTGCACGCCAGCTCGCGATGCGGCCGCGCCGGCCCGACTCGGTGAAGATCTCCAGCATGAGCTGGAAGCCTTCGCCCGGCAGCGAGCCTTTCAGGTGCTGCCGGTCCCGCTCTTTCACCGCCACACGCGTCGCCCCCGGCACGTAGGCGTCGTTGACGACCATCGCGGCGAGCGCCTCTTCGCCTGGCAGGAACAGCGCGCGGTAGGCGCGGCCGTCCGCGGCCATGAGCGCGTCCTGGATGCGGATCACGAACGCGTCCAGGTCCTCTTCCTGCGAAAGAGACGCGGGACGGACCGGCGCCGAGAACCCGATGAGGCCTACGAGCGCCGCCGCGAGCAGGTGAGACTTCAGCATCGCCTTCCGGAGGGACCGCCCGGTAGGATCTTAGACAACCGCCGCGGCGGTTTGGGACCCGCGCCTCAGGCCGCGAGGGTGCGCCGCAGCAGCAGGATGGTCAGGTCGTCGGCCAGCTTCGATTCCTGTGTGTGCCGTTCGACGGCCTTGATCACGGTCTTTCCTGCCGTGGCAGGGTCGCTCGCCGCCGCCGCGTCGAGCGTCGTCTGCAGGCCGCTTTCCTCGAAGGGCTGGCCCGATGGTGATTCAGCTTCGGTAATGCCGTCACTGTACAGCACCAGCACGTCTCCCGGCGACAGCGAGGCTTCGCACCTTTCGTAGGTCGAACCCTCGAACATCCCCAACGCGATGCCGCCGCCCATCAGGCGCTCGAACCCGCCTGCCTGCCTGCGGATGAGGCCCGGCAGGTGACCGGCGTTGACGTAGGCCAGGCGTCCCGTTGCCGGGTCGTAGCTCGCGAAGAAGAGCGTGATGAACCGCGACGCCGGACTGTGCCGGCAGACTTGCGCGTTCAGCCGCTCCATGAGCGCCGCGCCTTCGAGACCCTCGTCCAGGAGCGTCCGCAGCATCGCGAGCAGCAGCGCCATGAGGAGCGCGGCCGGGCTGCCCTTGCCCGCGACGTCGCCGAGCGCGACGATCACGCGCCCGTCGGCGCGGGGCAGGATGTCGTAGAAATCGCCGCCCACCGTGTTCGCAGGCCGCGTCACGCCGAACGCCTCCACGCCGGGCGCGTTGAAGGGGCCCGTCGGCAGCATCGCCTGCTGGATGTCGCGCGCGATCTCGAGGTCGTTCTTGAGCGAGAGGCGGTCGGCGAGCTCGAGGATCAGGAGCAGGTTGGTGAAGAGGAGGCCCCAGACCAGCCAGCCGGTGCCTTCGACCCAGCCCGGCAGGGGCAGCTCGACCTCCATGGGGCCGACGAGCACGCGCGCGGTGAAGAACCCATTGAAAAGCTTGAGGGCGCCGACGAGGCTGCACCCGAGCGCGATCCCATAGAGCGCGCGCCGCGCCGGCGAGAGCTTCAGCAGCACGGCCCGCATGAACAAGCGCACGTGCACCCACGCCCGCTGGTACACGGGCAGCCGCGCCAGCGCCTCTCGGTCGATGTCGCGCGCGAAGAACCGGTAGGCGTCGCGCGTGTCGCGCGTGAAGAGGCGCTGAACGTCGTCGCCGGTCAGGTCCCTGGCGTAGAACTCGAGGATCTGACGGGCGCGGGTCTTGGGG
>CAYHSN010000331.1:0-2924 GCA_964359235.1 uncultured Vicinamibacterales bacterium
CCGGGCTCCCCGAGGCCCTGGAAACTGTAGGGCGAGGTGCGCGGCTTGAACGCCCCGCCGCGCAGCACCTTCGCGCCGGCGCGGCGCACCGCCGCCGCGGTCGTCTCGACCTGCTCCTCGCTTTCGGCGGAGCACGGACCGGCCATGACGATCACCTCGTCGCCGCCGATCCGCACTTCGTCGATCGTCACCACGGTGTTCTCCGGTTTGAACGTGCGGCTGGCGAGCTTGTACGGCTCGGTGATCCGCAGGACCTCCCGCACACCGTCGAGCAACTCGATCAGAGCCGGGTCGGCCTGCTCGCTACCGCCCACGGCGCCGATCACCGTGCGATTGGCGCCCGTCGACCGGTGCGCGTCGAAGCCCATCTCCAGGAGCTGGGCGATGACCTTCTGCACCTGCTCCTCGGTCGCCCGCTCTTCCATCACTACGACCATCGCCATTCCTCAGGCGTCCCGCTCCGCTCGACCGGCGCGGTCTGCCGTCTCCGACGTTCCTGACGTGTCGTTTCCTATTCTAGCGCGGCCCTGCTGGCCCGCGGCGGCCAGCCGTTCCAGCCGTCGCGCCTCGTCGATGATGCGCTCGTACAGCCGCCGGATCGCCGCGTGGTCCAGCGGACCCGGGTTCACGCCGGTCACATGTTCCAGCACTTCGCGTTCGCGGCCGGGCTGATAGATGGCCAGACCGAGCGCCCGCTTCAACTCGCCAATCTCGACGGCGCACGCCGACCGCGCGTTCAACAGGCGCACGATCTCCTCGTCGAGCTCGTCAATGCGCCGGCGGAGGGTGTCGAGATCGGACATGACGGCTCAGGTTCAACGGGCCAGGTTCAAGGTTCAAGGTGCCCAGAGCACGGTTCACGGTTCGGGAGTTGGCCGAGCGCCCTTCAGCCAATGAACAAACGCTGCCACGCGACTCGTCAGATCCGGCGCGTCGCCTGCGGCGGCGATCACCCTCACGAGCGCGCTTCCGACAACGGCCGCGTCGGCGAATTCGCTGACCTCGGCGACGTGCGACGGCGTGGAGATGCCGAAGCCCAGCGCGAGGGGCATCGGCGTCAGGGCGCGAATCCGCCGGGCCAGATCGCGGGCGCCTTGCGCGACGCGGTCGCGCACGCCGGTCACGCCCAGCCGCGAAATGCCGTACAGGAAGCCCCGGCCAAGCGCCGCCGCCTTCGCGATCCGCTCATCGCCCGTCGTCGGGCTCAGCATGAAGATCATGTCGAGGCCGTGTTCGACGAGCGCCGCGCGCACGCTCTCGGACTCCTCGATCGGCAGGTCGAGCGTCAGGACGCCGTCGACGCCGGCCTCCGCCGCGCGCGTCGCGAACATCCGCTCGCCCATCCGCACGATCGGGTTGGCATAGGTGAACAGGACGATCGGCGACGTGACGTCCTTCCGCACGCCGGCCACCATCGCCAGGACGCGATCGAGCGTGGCGCCGGCTCGAAGCGCGCGCTCCGAGGCGCGCTGGATGTCGGGACCGTCCGCCAGCGGATCGGAAAACGGCACGCCAACCTCCAGCACGTCGGCCCCTGCGGCGTCGAGCGCGCGCAGGATCGCGGCCGATCGCGCCAGATCGGGGTCTCCGGCGGTGACGTAGGTCACCAAACCGGGGCGACGATCGGCTCGCAAGCGACCGAAGGCGGCATCAAGACGAGACATGAGACAGGCTACCAGCTTCCAGCTACCGGCTCCCGGCTTCAGGCTTCCGAGTGTCACGCTGCAGCGCGCGCTGAACGGTTTCGACGTCCTTGTCGCCGCGACCGGACAGATTGATCAGGATCGTCGCGTCCGGGCCAAGCTCGGGCGCGAGTGTCATCGCGTACGCCACGGCGTGCGCCGACTCGAGCGCCGGCAGAATCCCTTCGAGGCGCGCCAGCGTCTGAAACGCGCGCAGCGCGTCCGCGTCGGAAATCCACGTGTACTGCGCGCGCCCGAGGTCGTGCAACCAGGCGTGCTCCGGGCCGATGGCCGCATAGTCGAGCCCCGCGGAGATCGAATGCGTCCGCTCGATGTTGCCGTGCGCGTCCTGCAGCACGTAGCTGCGCGTGCCCTGAAGAATGCCCGCCAGTCCGCCCGCGAAGCGCGCGGCGTGGCGGCCCGGCGCGATGGCTTCTCCACCGGCCTCCACACCGATCAGCTTCACCTGCTGGTCTTCGACAAAGGCGTCGAAGATGCCGAGCGCGTTGCTGCCGCCGCCCACGCACGCCACGACCACGTCAGGCAGCCGCCCGGCCGCCGCGAGGAACTGCGCTCTCGCCTCGCGGCCGATCACCGACTGGAACTCGCGCACCATCAGCGGGTACGGATGCGGGCCGAGCACGGACCCGAGCAGATAGTAGGTGTCCGTCACGTTGGTGACCCAGTCGCGCATCGCCTCGTTGATGGCATCCTTGAGCGTGCGGCTTCCCGCCTCGACGCCGCGGACCGAAGCACCGAGCAGCCGCATGCGGAACACGTTCGGCGCCTGGCGCGCCATGTCTTCGGTGCCCATGTAGACGTCGCACTCGAGACCGAGCAGCGAGCACACCGTTGCCGTCGCCACCCCGTGCTGACCGGCGCCCGTTTCCGCGACGATGCGGCGTTTGCCCATGCGCGAGGCGAGCATGGCCTGGCCGACGGCGTTATTGATCTTGTGCGCCCCGGTATGAGCCAGGTCCTCACGTTTCAGGAAGATGCGCGCGCCTTTCGCCGACGCGGACAGGCGCCGCGCTTCGTACATCGGTGTCGGCCGACCGACATAGTCCTCGAGCAGCGCCGATAGCTGGCGCTGGAACTCCCGATCGCTCCGCGCCGCGACATACGCGCGCTCGAGCTCCTCGACCGGCGCGACGAGCGTCTCTGGCACGAAGCGGCCGCCGTACGCTCCGAAATAGCCCCGGCGGTCAGGGTCCCGGCGGCCGAACACCGGTCCGACATCCA
>CAYHSN010000331.1:3024-4433 GCA_964359235.1 uncultured Vicinamibacterales bacterium
CGCGGCCACGGCGTCGAAAAACGCCCTCAGCTTCGCGGCATCCTTGACCCCGGGTTCCCGCTCCACCCCGGATGCGACATCGACGGCCAATGGACGCACCGCCCGGATCGCGTGTGCGACGTTCTCGGGCCTCAGCCCGCCGGACAAGATCACCGGGCGCGTCGCGGCGATCCCGGCGGCGACCGTCCAGTCGATCGTCCGGCCCGTCCCGCCCACCTTCTCCGGGTCGTGCGCGTCGAGCAGCAGTGTGACATCGGACGGTATGTCCGCGAACGCGGGCGGCGCGATGCCGGCTCGCACGGGCAGCGCCTTGATGAGCGGACGTCTCAGCGATTCGTAGTCGCCGGCCGCCTCGTTCCCGTGCAACTGCACCACCGAGAGTCTCACCGCCTGCACGATCTCGCGCACGTCCTCGACCTGCTGATCCGCGAACACGCCGACGGTCACGACGAACGGAGGCAGTGCGTCCACGATCGTCTTTGCACGCGGCGGATCGACGGACCGCGGGCTCTTCGGCCAGAACACGAACCCGATCGCGGCGGCGCCCAGCTCGATGGCCAGAAGGGCGTCCTCGATCCGGGTCAGGCCGCAGATCTTCACCCGCGGCCTCACGTGCGATCTCCCGGCGCGCCGCCCGACCGCATCGCCCGGAGCGCGCTCCCGGGATCCGGCTGCGTCATGAAGCGCTCGCCAATCAGGAAGGCGTCGTACCCGAGCTCCTGCAGCCGCTTCAAGTCCTCTGCCGTTTTCAGACCGCTCTCCGCTACGGCGATCACCTGATCCGGGATTCGCGAGGCGAGCCGCGTCGTGACGCCGAGATCGACCTCGAGCGTCCGCAAGTTGCGGCTGTTGACCCCGACGATCGAGGCCCCGGCGTCCAACGCGCGGTCGAGCTCCAGCTCGTCGTGAACCTCGATCAGGGCGGCCAGACCAAGCGCCTCGGAGGCGGCCAGCAGGTCAATCAACGACGTCTCTCCGAGCGCGCCGGCGATGAGCAGCACGGCGTCGGCGCCCGCCTCGCGGGCCTCGACGAGCTGATACGGCGTCACGATGAAGTCCTTGCGCAAGAGCGGCACCTCGACCTCGGCCCGCACGGCACGCAAGTGTTCAAGGTCGCCGTCGAAAAAACTCGGTTCCGTCAGCACCGAGATCGCCGCGGCGCCGTTGGCGGCGTAGCCACGCGCGATGGCCCGCGGGTCGTACTCCGCACACAGCACGCCGCGCGAAGGCGATCGACGCTTGCACTCCGCGATGATCCGCGGCCATGCGCTCTCGCCGATGGCCGACTGGAACAGGACGCTGCGGGGACGCCGCCCCGCGGCCGCGCGCACCCCCTGCACGACCCGCCGCGCGGCCCCACCGACCCCCACCGCCCGCCCGGTCCCGGCCACAAAAGTCGCAAGCAGAAA
>CAYHSN010000332.1:0-4408 GCA_964359235.1 uncultured Vicinamibacterales bacterium
AGTTGGTAGAGCACGTGACTGAAAATCACGGTGTCGGCAGTTCAATTCTGCCCCTCGGCACCATCACCTAACACGCTACCAATCAAGCATTTAGAGTCGTTCTGGCGGGCCGTGTTCTCGGCACTTTCGGCGTCCGTGGTAACGCAGTGGTAACACGCAGCCGGTTGAAGACGGGAACGGCCCGACTGGGGCGTCCTGACGGATAGGTTCGGACCGTGCGGACATTTCCGGCTATACTTACACAGGGGGTAAAACGACCATGGCGGCACAGGGGAAGGGGCCCCGTCGGGCGAGTGCGCTCCAGGCTCAGATCCAGAACGGCCGGGCGATTGTCGGCATTGGCAACTTGCGTGTGATGGTGGTGCGTGATGGCGACCGCTGGTTCGCGCAGGGGCTCGAAATAGACTACGCGGCGGAGGGCGTGTCGCTCGAGGAAATCAAGCAGGCGTTCGCAAAGGGACTTGCCAAGACAATTCAGCAGAACCTTCGGGTCTTCGGCTCGATCGAGAACCTCCTTCGGGTCGCGCCGCCGGAGGTGTGGGCCGAGTTCTACGCGCAGAACTTGGAGGGCCTCCGGTTGGCGCATTCTCAGGTCTCGGTTCACTCGTTGCCCAAGCCGGCCGATCTTCCCTTGCCTTTTAGCGGGCTCGATTTCTACACACCACAGCAAGCGGTGGCCTGATAGACAATGGCTGACGCCGCGCTACGCGAGGATGTGCTCAGGGCACTGAGGCAGTACGGCGTGACCGTAGAAGCACTCGACGAAGCATCCACCTTTAGACTCTCCAAGGGCCTGATTGTCGAAGCCCAGCGTTTTCAGGAAACCGTCAGCCGCAAGTCGGTTAATCGGTTGAGCCGGGTGTTTGAGGTCCCCATGGCCGCGTTCTTCCCCCCTCTCTCGTAGAGGGCGCGCCAACTCGCGCCGCGCCTTCGCACCCGCGGGAGCAACGACGCGCGGTACGTCCGGCGGAAGCCCGACACGCGGGCGCGGCCGTATGTCGGGCAGGAAGGGTAAGAGCACGCCCCGCCTTTCTTCGGCTGGTCTCGGGCCAGCACCACGTAGTTCTACATCATCGACGATCTGGTCTGCCCTTGTCGTCATGGTGTCCTCGTCACTCACTCACGGCCTCGGCCGCCGTCTGCAACTCCGCGGGGATCTCGTGGGCGTTCAGTGCCAGCCACGCCGCGGCGCGCTCGGGGCCGATCCACTCGGCGTACGCGCGCGCGTGGTCCACCTGCCGCGGGACGGACTTGCTCTCGTCGGCGACGCCGTTCTGCTCGGTGCTCTTGCGGGCGTAGATGGCGGCGATCATGGCGCCCTCTCCTTTACGCGGCCGCGAGCGCCGCCGCCTCACGCACCGCGCGCGGGCGCCGCTGGTGGATGGCCCCGTAGGTCTGCGCGCCCCGCTGCAGCTCGTGCCAGAGGTCCCAGGCATCCTGCACGTTCAGCCAAAACTGCGCCGACGTGCCGAAATAGGCCGCCAGGCGCAGCGCGGTGTCGGCACTGATGCCGCGCTTGTTCTTCACGACCTCGTTCAGCCGGTTAGCCGTGATCCCGAGCGCGCGCGCGGCGTCGGCCTGCGACAGTCCGATGTCCTCCAGGAACTGCCGCACCATCTCGCCCGGCGACGTGGGCGGCCGGTGCGTCGGCAGCCCGTGGGTCTTGAGCAGCTTGGTCATGGTAGTCCCCACACCACACCTCCTCTGCCGCGCCCTCCTCCCAATGGAAGGTGACGCGGTATTGGTCGTTGACGTGGACGCTGTACCGGCCATCGCGGGGCCGCTCCAGCCGATTGCCTGGCGGTTGGGCCATGTCGCTGACCACGTGCGCCCGCTGTAACTGGTCGAGCAGCCGCCGCGCGCGGGGCCAGAGCGACTGCGGCAGTTGCTGCCGAGCGGCCTTGCTGTTGCGTCCATTGAACAGGTCTTCGGTGCCTGCGTCTGCGAAGGTCCGAATCACGAGGCGAGTATACCCGAATAGCGGGTATTCGTAAAAGGCCACAGATGAACGCCCGATCGGGGGGATACCTGGATATGCCCCGCTCGACGATCGCGGGCCCTGAGCCATCCTGGCGCGTTTTTCTCAGCCGGATCCGAACATCCCGGCAATTTGCCCGACCCTTCGAATGTCGCCGCGCGCCTTTTCCTTTGCAGTTCATCGAGGCGCCTCATTCGAACCGGGCGCTGAGCTGGTCCGCTGATTCATCGAGCAAGTGGCCATGGCGGGCGGCGCGGCGACGATCGAACGCCATCTTTCGGCAGCTTGGGCGACAGTGCCGGGCATCGCGCCGCGTCGGCGTGAACGTTTGCCGGCAGCCGTCACAAAGGCGCGCCGTAACGCCTTGGAACGCTTCTGGGCGGCGATCGGCGATGGGTCCAGGGACGACGAGCGGGTTGCATCCGCGTGGCCCTCAGAACGGCACGTCGTCGAGCGTGACTGCGTCCTCGAGTGTCGTCACTCAGACGGGAGCGGCCCGAGGGTCGGCCTCCTCCGGCTCGAGGCTGGCGACCTCCCGGTGGTGCCCGGTGCGGGAAGCTGGGAATGTCGCGGCGCCGCGACACAATTGCGAAAGCGGCCACAACTCTAAGAGCGCGCGTGGCGCGTGACGAACAGCGGCGTAGCAGATCTGCTACGCCGCTCATTCAGGCGGGCCGGGACGGCAACCGTTCGCGGGTATATCCCCCGCAGATCACGGCCAGCGCGGTGGCTGAGGACCGCGCTCGCAGTTTCTACGCATGACCGCGAAATTGCGATCAGGGGTAGCCGTGGCAGGTCGTCCGACACTGCGCGATCTGCGTTCCGAGCCTCGGAATGCGCGGAGGCACACCCCGAAGAATTGCGCTCGATCGTCTTCCGGCGCGGCGGTAGCGTAATCGCCACTGGCGCGTGAACTTGCTGTTCCAGATCGGCGGTGCGCGCCTCGAGCCGGCCGATGTGCTGTTCGAGCGCCGCGTGCCACTGCTGAAGGGTGATCCAGCGTTCCGCGCGTGTCCAGAAGTCGTCGTCGAGCCGGATCCGAACGTCCCCGCATGCCGCTTCGATAGCGCGGTGTACGTGGCGTGAAAGTGCGGGGGCGAGTGGTCGTTGTAGTGCATCGCTATCACGATCCCGAGAAACCGACAGATTTCGGGCATGTGGCTGCCGCTGAGTCTTCTCCCGGCCTAACGGGGCCGCTCAGTGGCGGCGTTCTGCGCCGACCGCTGCAGCGGCGAGTTAGACGCTGCTCCTGGGAATCACCTCTTTGGACGGAGTTAAGATATCGAGAATCCTTGAGAGCAGACGGAGAAGGCTTGCCCCGCGTTGTCGAGCAGGAGTTCCGGGACTTTCTCCGCTGCGGATGGCTCGCCGGGGGGTTCGCGCGATTTCAGTGCGTCGCGTGCGGCACCGCGCTCAACCTCAACGTACACGTCCACGCGCTCGTGCGCTCGCTCGGTGTCAGGCACGCCAGCACGGCTTCGATCTCCACGCCGGCATCGTCGCCCCCGCCGGTCATCGGGAACACCTCGAACGCCTGTGCCGGTAGCCTGTCCCCGGTGTGGCGGGCGCATGCGCCTGATCGCGCTGATCGAACAGGCCACCGTGATTGAGCGGATCCTGCGGCATCTCGGCCTGCCCACTGAGAGGCCTGAGCCGCGTCCCGCGCGCGCGCCGCCGATCCCGTTGGAGGTCCCCGACCTCCGCGGGGATGACGACGTCGCCGCCTTCGACCCCTGCTCGTGACGCATCGCGGCGGGTCGGCACGCCGGAGGTGTCTCGGCTTGCCGCCCACACACCCACAGACGAACCCGTTTGCCCTTGACAACCGCTCCGAGGCCACGATAATCGGTGCTGCGGGCAATGCGCGCTGTGTCCGGGGTGGTTCTGTGGTGTGTCCGGGTGGTCATGTGCCCTGTGTCAGGGGCTGTGTCAGGGGCACCGGGGGCCGCGGGCCGCGTCTGAGAACGCCGTTCTGTTGCCCACGAGAGGCCCCTAATCCGGCCTATCGTCCTGGAGTCGCTGATTAAGTTGTCCGACGACCGCACGATGACGAAGCAGCTCGAAGGTCAGCGCATCGGGCCGTATCAACTGTCGTCACGCCTCGGCGCCGGCGGGATGGGCGAAGTCTATCGAGCCCGCGACGTGAAGCTAGGGCGCGACGTCGCGATCAAGGTGCTGCCGGCCATGTTCACGGCGGATCCCGAACGACTGGCGCGGTTCGAACGTGAAGCGCGCATGCTGGCGGCCCTCAATCATCCGAACATCGGCGCGATTTACGGCGTCGAGGACGCCGACGTTGCTGGTGCCGCAGGGCACGCCGTGCACGCGCTCGTCCTCGAGCTCGTGGAAGGCGAGACGCTGGCGGATCACATTCAGCGCGGACTCGATCGCCGGTCGACCGAAGCGAGCCACGTCTGAGGTTCACCACCG
>CAYHSN010000333.1:0-4391 GCA_964359235.1 uncultured Vicinamibacterales bacterium
GGCTCGGGCTTCTCGAAGCTCTTGCGGTAGCGGCCCCTGAACACCTCGTTCGACACCATGAGCTGGTAGCCGGCGAGATCCCAGTTCTGCGGGTACTGCTCGGGATACACGTCGATCAGCTTCACGATCCAGTCGGCATCACTGCCGGTCGTCGAGGCCCAGAGGTGCGCCACCACCTCGCCCGCGATCGTCAGATCGGCATCCAGCGGCGCGCTCTCCCAGCTCAACACGTCCGCGCGGTCGTCCACGAAACGCTGGTCCTCGACGAGCCAGGTCGACCACTTCGACCCGCCCGGAAAGTAGGTCGCCTGGATCGGACGATGCCGGTACGGCACCGGATGCGCGGGATCCGACACGTAGCTGTTGAACGTCTGATCGCCAGCGTCGGTCGGCCGTTCGAAGGACAGCGCTTCGTCCGGTCCGAAGTACAGATCCCGGTCCTCAGTGTTGCGCCTGGGCGGCCAGGCGTCCCAGCGCCTCCAGCGATTCGACCCGGCTTCAAAGGTGAGCGCCTCCGGGGCGTCGAGCGTACCTTTGTCCTTGAGAAAGTAAGCGAACCATCGGGCCTGGACCTCATCACGAAAGTACTGCGACGTCGGACCGTCGAACGGAATCGCGCCCAGACGTTCGCCGGTCCCTCTCGACCATCCGCCGTGGTTCCACGGCCCGACGACGAGGTAGTTGAGACGCTTGGTGTCGTACCGCTCGAGCGCATCGTAGATGCGGACCGGGCCGTAGAAGTCCTCCTGATCCCACCAACCTGCCACGTTGAGCGTCGGCACCTTCACGTCGCGGATGTGCGGGATCATCGTCTGCCGCTTCCAGAACTCGTCGTAGTCCGGGTGCGCGACGTAGTCGTTCCACGTCGGAATCTTCCCGTGCAGATACCTCGCGTTCGCGTTGGCGAGCGGCCCGAGCGCCAGGTACCAGTCGAAGGTGTCGTAGCGGTCGAACGCGAACTGCTGCACTTCCTTCGAGCTTTCCATCATGGCGGCGTACTCGAACGCGTAGCTCAGGCGAAACGCCCCGTTGTGGTGGAAGTCGTCGCCGAGCCACATGTCGGCCGGCGAGGCCTGCGGCGAGATGGCCTTGAGCGCCGGATGCGGCTCGAGCGCGCCCATGATCGTCGTCCAGCCGTCGTACGACACGCCGAGCATGCCGACGCGCCCGTTGTTGCGCGGCACGTTCTTGAGCAACCACTCAATGGTGTCGTAGGTGTCGGTTCCCTCATCCAGCGCGGACATGTCGCCCGGCGCGCGCGCCGGCCGCTGCATGACGAAGGGGCCCTCCGAGCCGAACTTCCCGCGGATGTCCTGAAACGCGAAGATGCACCCGTCATCGGCCAGAGCCTTGAGGTAGGCGACGAAGTTACTGGCCGAGCCCTCGACGCCGTACGGCGTGCGTTTCATGATGATGGGAAGCGGCTCGCGCGGTTCCTTCGGAACGAAGATCTTCGTGTGCAAACGGACCCCGTCGCGCATGGGGATCATCACGTCGCTGACAACGAAGCGATCGGCCGGTTGCTGCGGGCGCACGCTCGCCAGCGCGGGCAACACCACGAGCACCGCGACGACGAAGCCCCGCGTCATCAGGACACGCATGCGAGCGTTCATGGACAGCTCCTCCCCGGAATCGATCATGACGTCCGCGTCACGGCCCCGCCACGCCGTCCCGTCCGTTCGAGCGGCGGCAGCTCGTAGCGCACGCCGCGCCGCAACACCTCGTTCACCTGCTGCTCCGTCAGCGGATACACCGTCCGCAGCCCCTCCGGCAGCCGCATGTCGAACGGCGTCCCGAGCGTGTACCACTTGTCGCTCGTGATAACGAAGGCGCCGGGATCCCAGCCTGGCTTGCGCCGCGATGAAACGACCACGTAATCCACGCCAGGAAGGCCAGCCCACTCGCCCGTGTAGAGGCGGTCGGGCGTTTCGGGCCCCTCCGCGCGCGCGCGTGCGCGCCGGCGGCTCGCGGCGACGGCCCGGGCGCTCGAGCGTCGGACGAGCGCGTCGACTCCGGTCAGGATGGGATCGCCGAAAGGCTCGTCGACCAGCGACGACGCCGCCCTCACAAAGCCGCTGACGGTCAGGTAGGTCGCGAACAGGCCGAGCGGCGTGAAGAGCGCGAACGCCACGAGCGAGAGTATCGAGAAGGCGACCGGCGCGGCGGTCGTGATCGGCTCGCCGGCCGGCAGCTGTCCGGCATTCTGCCGCGCCGCAATCTCCAGCATCGCCTGGTTGGCCGCTCCCGCGGCGCGAGTCGCGTAGTCCAAAAACCCGCGCGCGCCGATGAACCCGCCCGTGAGGAACGTCAGCAGCGCCGACACGAGCGCCAGGCGACTGATGGGCAGCCGGTAGAGAACGCGCTCCCAGTAGCGCCGAGGTAGAAGTCCGGCCGGGACGGCGGCGAGCCCACGCAAGAGGGCGGTCAGGTACTCGACCATGAACGCATGGCGGCCGAGCGGGCCTACGCCCGGCGCCCGCGTCGATCGGCGCCGACGCGACGGTCAATCCCCGAGCGCCGTTCGATGCCGGTGGGCGGACCTTGATGGACTTTGCGCCGGCCGCTGCTCTTTCGCCGTTCCCCGCGCCGCCGTTCAGAGCCCGTCTTCGGCGCGGCGGTCCGCGAGGCCTGAGCCAACTCGCTCTGCGAGCGCGCCACCCGGCGCGACGGGTCCAGCACCTCGAGCAGGCCATCGTAGACGGCCTTGGCCCGAACATCGCCAGGCGAACGGCCGATAATCTCCCCGAGGAAGTTGATGGCCGCGACAAGATTGGCCCGCTGCCAGTTCTGCAGCCCGCCGGGTTTGGGGATCCCTGAATTCGTCATGCCCGACATTATCCATCACCGCCTTGAAATCGGGATCCCCGTTTGGAACATCGGCCCGGCCCGCCGGATCGGTCTGGCTGGACCCGCCCGGGCCGCCGGCCGCCGGAATGCCCCTCCTATTGCACGGTTTACACCGGATCTTCACACCACCGGCCGCGGCCCAAGCGGGCGGCACCGGGATTGCCTTGCCGCAAAGGAGTCAGCGCGTTACACTTGCGCGAAGGTGACGGTGGTGAAGCGGTCCCGAATCTGGCGGCTGGCGGCGGTCGCGGCCCTTTGCCTGGGCTGGCCGGCGGGAGCCTGGGCCCAGATCTACGCGTGGCGCGACGCGAACGGCGGCCTGGTGCTCTCCGACCACCGTCCCGTAGGCTACGCCGCGAAGACCTTCCCGGGCGCCGGCACGCCGTTTGTTCGCTCGACCCGTCAGATCAGCCGGCCCGTGTCGAGCGACATCGAGAGCCTCATCACCACGCACGCCTCCGCGTATCAGGTCAGACCGGACCTCGTGCGCGCGGTCGTCCAGACCGAGTCGGCGTTCAACCCGCGCGCGCGATCGGTCAAGGGCGCGATGGGCTTGATGCAGCTCATGCCGGGGACCGCGGCCCAGTACGGCGTGCTCGATCCGTACGATGCAGCCGAGAACATCCGGGGCGGCGTCGCCTATCTGCGCGATCTGCTCGTCAAGTACGCCGGCAACGAGGAGCTGGCGCTCGCCGCGTACAACGCCGGCCCAACCGCCGTCGACAAGTACGGCCAGCGCGTCCCCCCGTATCGTGAAACGGTGGCCTACGTGAATCGCGTGCGCCACGCGACCGTGCTCTCGACGCCGTCGCGCAAGAGCATCTACAAGGTCGTCGACCTCGTGAACGGGCGCGAGGTCGTTCGCTTCACGAACCAGAAGTCCGGCTCCAGCACGCAGGAAGTCCTCGCGGCCCGCCGACGGTAGCGTTCCGATTGCTGATTGCTGATTGCCGATTGCTGATTGCCGATTGTCGGTTGTCGAATGCCGAAGAGGGGGATCGTGTCCTCTGACGATCGCCCTCCGCTGGCGAGCCTGCGGCTCGACGTGTGGCTCGATGTCGCCTGTGTGTTCCGCACGCGCTCCGAAGCGCAGCGCGCGTGCCGGGGCGGCAAGGTGCACGTCAACGGACAGGCCGCGAAGCCGCATCGCGAAGTCCGCGCCGGCGACGAGATCACGATCACGCGGCCGCTCGGCCGCCGGCAACAGATCGTCGTCCGTGAACTCGCCGCCCGGCACATCCCCAAAGCTGACGCACGCAGGCTGTACGAGGATCGCACGCCTGCGCCTTCGCCCGAGGAGGTCGAGATGCGGCGCATGGCGCGGCTGGCGCGCGCGTTCGTGGGACCGTCGGTCGCGGGCGCGCCCGATAAACGCCAGCGGCGCCAGCTTCGGCGGCTGAGGGGCAAGACGTAGCGCAGGCCTTCAGGCCTGCTTTGTCGGGCAGCCCTCAAGGGCTGCGCTACAGATCCGTGGTATATTTGGGATTCGTGTTTTCGCGATCGAGGGTTACCTATAGTGGCTACGCACAAGTCCGCGCTCAAGG
>CAYHSN010000334.1:0-4388 GCA_964359235.1 uncultured Vicinamibacterales bacterium
TAGCGCCGGACTTCAGTCCGGCCTGCCTGGCGCATCTGAAGATGCGCGCTACGTGTAAGGCGATTTCTTCACAGGCTCTGAAAGCTGAGAGCTGAAAGCCGAAGAAAGGATCGCGTGATGGCCGTGATTCGCGACATGATGCCGTCGTTCGAGCTGTTCCAACCCGCGACCGTCGAGGACGCGCTCGCGCTCCTCGACGAGCACGGCCGCGAGGCCTGGGTGATGGCCGGCGGGCAGGACAGCCTGGACTGGTTCAAGGATCGGGCCAAGCGCCCCGGCGCCGTGGTCGATCTGGGCGCGATCGCGCCGCTCCGGGGCGTCCGCGCGGCGGGCGACGGTCTCGAGATCGGCGCGCTCACGACGCTCACCGAGGTCGCCTCGCACCCCGACATCCTGGCGAAGTACGGCGTGCTCGCGCGCGCCGCGCGCCGCGTCGCGTCGCCGCAGATCCGCAATCAAGGAACGCTCGGCGGCAACGTGGCGCAGGACGCGCGCTGCGAGTACTACCGCAACGGGTGGTCGTGCTATCGCGCGGGCGGCAACGTCTGCTACGCCGATGCGCCGACCGGCATGAACCGCGAACACGCCATCTTCGGTGGCGACAGGTGCGTGACGGTGAATCCCTCCGACACGGCGCCCGCGCTCGTCGCGCTCGAGGCGGCGATGGTCGTCAGAAACAGCGATGGGGAGCGCGTGGTGGATGCGGAGCGGTTCTTCATCGGCCCGGGCGTCGACATCACCCGCATGACGGTGCTGAAGCCCGGCGATCTGCTGACCGCGATCCGCGTGCCGGCCACGTGGGCCGGCGCGCGGTTCTATTTCGAGAAGGTGAGCGACCGCCAGTCGTGGGACTTCGCGCTCGCGAACGTGGCCGCCGCCATCGTCGAGGAGAGCGGCCGCATCGCGCGGATCCGGATCGCCGTGGGCGGCGTGGCGCCGTACCCGGTCCGGCTGACGGCGGTCGAAGATGCGGTGCGGGGCAAGGCGCGCGACGAGGAGACGGCCGCGATGGCCGGTGAGATCGCCACGCGCGGGGCGCGGCCGCTCGCGCAGAACGGCTTCAAAGTATCGCTCGTCCGGGCGCTGGTCGCGCGCGCGATCCGGGGAGCGGAGGCGTAGCCATGAACTTCGTGCAGTGGGGGGTGAACCCCTGGGGCCAGCAGATCCTGACGCACCTCTCCTGGGATCTGCTGTGGTGGGCGATCGGCGCGGGGATTCTGTTCGTGATTGCCCACGCGGTCTACGTCCGCGTGAGAGGACCGCAGGCGCATGCACCTGCTGCGGCCACGAGTCCGCCGATCGCGGGGCTGCCCGAGCGCGTCGAGCGGCACGGCATGGGCGCTCGCCTGTTCCACTGGGGCATGACGGTCGCGATGCTCGCGCTCCTCGTGACGGGCTTCCTGCCGATTGTCGGCATCCAGTTCGGCTGGGTGACGATTCACTGGATCGCCGGCCTCGCGCTCGTCGCGATCGTGTTGTACCACATCGTGCACGTGCTCGTGCGGCGCAGCCTGGCCGAGATGTGGGTCACCGCGGCCGATCGGCGTGACGCGCGGCTTCGTGTCGGTCGCGCACTCGGCGCTCAGGCGCAGGCGCCGGGCAAGCCCGGCAAGTACCCGCTCGAGAACAAGCTGTATCACCACATCATCGCGCTCACCTCGGTCGCCGTGATCGCCACCGGCCTGTTGATGATGGTGCGCGTTCCGGCGCCGTTCTGGACGCGCAATCCGTACCTGCTCTCCGACTTCACCTGGGGCGTCGTCTACGTGCTGCACGGGCTGTCAAGCGTCGCGCTCGTCGCGCTCATCATGGTGCACGTCTACTTCGCCATCCGGCCGGAGAAGCTCTGGCTGACGTGGTCGATGATCTACGGCTGGATCGGGCGCGCCGAATACCTGCAGTATCACGACCCGCAACGCTGGGCTGTTGCGCCGGCGCCGCCGCCGGAGGCAGCCGCAAAGACCCCGGCGGCGCACTAGCGGAGAACACATCATGCGCGATCTGCTGCGTGACTACTTCGACGGTCGTCTCTCGCGCCGTGGATTCTTCTCGCGGCTCGTCGCGACCGGGCTCACGGCGGCGGCCGCCCGCTCGGTGCTGGAGGCGGCGGACTTCGGCTCGAGCGACGCGGCAAGCGCTGGCGCGCCCGACCTGGTGAGCGGGACGGGCGGCGATCTGCTGGTCGAACAGGTCAAAGCGGCCGGGACGCGCTACGTCTTCACGAACCCGGGCTCGCTCGAGGTCGGCTTCTTCGACGCGCTGACCGATCGGCCCGAGCTGCAGGTCATCGTCGGACTGCACGAGGGCCTCGTCGTCAGCATGGCCGACGGGTATCACAAGGCGACGTTGCAGCCGGCGTTCGTCAACGTGCATGCCGCCGTCGGCACGGCGCAGATGGCCGGTCAGCTCTACAACGCGCACCACGACGGCTCGGCGCTCGTCGTGACGGCCGGACTGAACGACGGCACCATCTACAGCGACGACATGGCGCTCGCGCCGGCGCGCGGGTTCGCGCAGGCCGACATCAACCGCCAGTTCACGAAGATCTCGTGGGAAGTCAGAAACGGCGCTTCCACGGCGCTGGCCATGCGGCGCGCGTACAAGGTGGCCGCCACCGCGCCGGGCGGACCGGTCTACGTGGCGGTCTCGCGCAACGCGCTCCAGGAGGCCGTCAAGGGCGAGGTCTGGCCGAAGGAGGCGTTTCTCATCGAGGCGAAACCTCGGCCCGCGGTCGATCAGGTCCAGGCCCTTGCGCGGATGCTCGTCGAAACGAAGCGCCCCGTCGTCATCGTCGGCGACGAGATCTGGAAAGCGGGCGCGGCCGCCGAAACGATCGCGCTGTGCGAAACGCTCGGCGTGGCGATGACCGGGAGCGGAATGACCGCGTTTCAGTACCTCTCGGTCGCGCATCCGCAGTACGTGGGCGGGCGTTACACCGACGAGCGGCCGTACCCGTTCGGAAGCGCCGATCTCGTCGTCCAGCTCGGGACGCGCGATCTCGGCGGCGGCGCGATTCCGGAACGGCCGCCGGTCAACCCGGTGGCGAATTTCGCCGCGGTCGGCCTCGACACGAACATGCTCGGCCGGACGCAGCCGATGGACCTCGCGGTCGTCGGCGACGTGGGCCAGACCATCCGGGATCTCACCGACGCCGTCACGTCACTCGTGACGAAGGATCGGCTGGCGAAGATCCGGGACGAGCGGCTCGCCCTCGTCAGGCCGCCCATCGCGGCCGCGGCCGCCGAGCGCCTGGATCGCGCGCGGAAGACATTCGAGCAGTCGCCGATTCATCCCGATCGTCTCGGCTACGAGCTCGAACAGGGCCTCGACAAGAACGCGATCGTGGTGACGGAGAATCTCCCGGGCCTGGCGGGTAAGAACGACTTCCTGCGCTTCGGCCATCGGCCGGACGACAAGCTTGGTCTCGCCACGGCCGGTTCGTCGCTCGGCTGGGGGCCGGGCGCAGCGCTGGGCGTCAAGCTCGGCGCGCCGGATCGGCAGGTGGTGTTGAGCATCGGCGACGGGTCGATGATGTACTCGGCTTCCGGCTTCTGGTCGTTTGCGCGATACCAGGTGCCGGTGCTGACGATCGTGTGGAACAACCGGAACTACCAGACCGTGCGCGGCGCCTACCACCGGTACGACAAGCGCATGGCCGCGACCGGACACTACCACGGCGTCTATCTCGGCGATCCGGACATCGACTTCGTGAAGCTCGCCGAGAGCCAGGGCGTGCGGGGCCAGCGGGTCACCAGCGCGGGCGAGATTGCGGCCGCGTTGAAGAAGGGGGCCGCGGAGGTCCGCAGCGGCAACCCGTACCTCCTCGAGTTCGTCGTGGCCTGCATCGGCGGGGGCGCCGAGTCGGCGTGGCATCAGAAGTTCACGGCCGCCGGTATGCGCACGTCCATGGCGGGCGATGGCGGTGTAGACTGAAACCGCCTCGACCCATGGACCAGTCGTCGATCACACCGCCAGACGCGGAACTGACCGAGCGGATCGACACGATCGAGGAGGCGTACGAGTTTCTGCTCGCCTACGCGGCGCAGGGACTCTCCGACGAGCGCGCGGGCGCGTCAGGCGCGCAGGCGCGCAGTTTTCTGCAGCGGGCGGATTCGGCGCTGGCGGGATTGCCGGATCTCGTGCGAGCGCTCGTCGCGCAGAAGGGACTCGATCCGGCGGATCGCTATCACGCCTTCATCGACGTGCTCGAGCGCGACGCGCGGGACGCGCGCGCGGCCGTCGGGCTCGTGCTCGCGCAGCCATCCATCAGCTCGCAGCTCGTCGACAACCTCAACGCGTCGATTCACGTGCGCGCGCTGCTGACGGACCTGTTTCTTATCGACGAGGTCCTCAAGCGATTCCTGTCGAGCGCCGGGTAGCCAGATCGG
>CAYHSN010000335.1:0-4374 GCA_964359235.1 uncultured Vicinamibacterales bacterium
TGAGTGTAACACTCCGGCCGGGCCGGGCAGTTCGAGAAGTCGGACTGAGCGCGCGCGGCGTGGGGCGTTGGGGCCCCACCCCTCGACAGGCTCGGTGTGCCCTGAGCCGGTCGAAGGGCACGAGCGAGCGCGCCCGGCGGGGTGCAGGGGCCTTCGCGCAGCTTCGGCCGCCCTGGACGAAGCTCGAAAGAGCGGAGTCCGGGCGCCTTCGCAAAGCTTCGGGCGCCTCCGCTACGCTTCGGCGACCAGAGCGGAGGCTAGGGGTCCCCGCCACGTTGAGTAATGAGGCTATCATGCAGGAGCATGCAGTTGATCCTGGCTTCGGGCTCGCCACGCCGCGCTGAGCTCCTGACGGCGGCGGGCTTTACCTTCGAGGCGCAACCCCAGCAGGTTGACGAGCGTGTGCGGTCTGGCGAGGACCCGGCCGAATACGTGCTCCGCATCGCGCTGGACAAGGCCGCACGTGTCGAGTGCCGGGAATCCGGCGTGGTCGTCCTGGCCGCTGACACGACGGTCGTGATCGATGGCGTCGTGCTGGGGAAGCCCGCCGACGATCGGGCCGCAGCCGACATGCTGAAACGGCTGTCAGGCCGCACGCACGACGTGCTGACGGGCGTTGTGGTTCGCGGCAACGGCCGCCAGCTCACCGACATCGAGCGCACCCGGGTACGCTTTTTGCCACTGACGGACGAGGAGATCGCGTGGTACGTCGCGAGCGGCGAGCCGCGCGACAAGGCCGGGGCGTACGCGATCCAGGGCCTGGCGGCGCGTTTCGTGGATCGCATCGACGGGTCCTGCTCGAACGTGGTCGGACTGCCGATCGCGACGGTGTATCGGTTGCTGAGGGCGGTGGACGCGGCGCAGGTCTGAGAGCCTGAGAAGACATCGCCGTCGTGTAGCGCAGCCCTTCCGCCTTCGCCTGAAGCTCCGGGCGCCTTCGCGAGGCTTCGGCGACCCGGCCGAAGCTCGAAGGAGCGAAGGCTGGCGGACCGCCGAAGCCTTGGCGGAGGCGGGCAGGGCTGCCCGGCAAAGCAGGCCTGAAAGGCCTGCGCTACGGATTTCTTCTCAGGCTCTGAGACCTGGGCCGCATGCCAAGCCCCCAGCCCCAAGCCCCGTTGGTTGACCACCCCGGCGACACGCGCTATTCTGGAGTCGCCTGGTTCGTGCAACTGCTTATGAGACAAAGAGCTGTCAAGATCGGCCTGACCAGCGTGGTCTTGGCCGTCGCCTTCGCGGGACTCCTGTACTCGACTCTCAGTGAGGGGACCGAGTACTACAAGCACGTCGACGAGGTCATGAGCGATCCGAAGGCTTGGTACGGCAAGCGGCTCCAGCTCCACGGCTTCGTCGTCGAAGACTCAATCCTGCGGAAGCGGGATTCACTCGACTATCGGTTCCAGATCGAAAACAACGGGGCGGTCGTCCCGGCGCGATACACCGGCGTCGTGCCGGACACCTTCAAGAACGGTTCAGAGGTCGTGCTGAAAGGTCAGCTCGGTCCGGACGGGTTCTCGGTAGACACCAACGGCGTGATGGCGAAGTGCCCGTCCAAGTACGAACCGCAGCGTCGCGCCGGCAGCTACTAGGAATTTCACCTGACTCTGCCTCGCAGGTACGGCCACCCGGCGACTGCCGCGGCGGTGACGGCCTGCGTGTGAGGTCCGCTCGATGGCATCTCTAGGCACCTTCGTTCTGCTGGTCACCCTTATCGTGTCGGCGTACGCGGTGGCGGCCTCGGTGGCTGGCGCGCGACGGCGGTCGTACCGGTTGATCGAAAGCGGCGTCGGCGCGCTCTACCTCGTCGCCGCGCTGATGACCGTCGCCTCGGCGCTCATCGTTCATGCCTTCGTCACCGGGGACTACGCGATCAAGTACGTTCAGCGCTACTCGGACGCCGCGATGCCGTTCTTCTACAAGATGACGTCCTACTGGGGCGGCCTCGACGGCTCGATCATGTTCTGGGTGTTCCTGCTCTCGCTGTTCGGCGCGCTGGCGGTGTACGTGAACCGCGAGCGGCACCGCGAGCTGATTCCGTACGTCGTGGCCACCATCTCCGCGGTGAACATGTTCTTCATCTTCCTGATGGTGGTCCACAACAACCCGTTCGAGACCTCCCTCGCGGGGGCGCCCGCCGACGGCCGCGGCCTGAATCCGCTGCTCCAGAACTTCTACATGGTCATTCACCCGCCGTCGCTCTACATCGGCTTCGTGGCGATGACCATTCCGTACGCCTTCGGCATTGCGGCGCTCATCACGGGATACCTGGACGACGCGTGGCTGCGCGCGGTGCGGCGCTGGACGATGCTCGGGTGGCTGTTCCTGTCGTTCGGCCTCGTGCTCGGCATGCTGTGGGCGTACGAGGAGCTGGGGTGGGGCGGCTACTGGGGCTGGGATCCGGTCGAGAACGCCGGCCTGTTGCCCTTTTTCACCGCGACGGCGTTCCTGCACTCGGCGATGGTGCAGGAGCGGCGCGGCATGCTGAAGGTCTGGAACATGACGCTCGTCATCCTGACCTTCTTCCTGACGATCTTCGGCACGTTCATGACGCGCTCCGGCATCGTGCAGTCGGTGCACGCCTTCGGCGAGGACCGCGAGCTCACGTGGATGTTCACGATCTTCATGATGGTCATCCTGACCTTCAGCTTCGGGCTCGTCATCTACCGGCTGCCCCTGCTCAGGGCGCGACACGAGCTCGATTCGTGGATGTCGCGCGAAGCGGCGTTCCTGGCGAACAACTGGGTCCTGCTGTTCTCGGCCTTCTTCGTGCTCTTCGCCACGATGTTTCCGACGATCGCCGAGGCGCTCGTCGGCGAGCGGCTCACGGTCGGGCCGCCGTTCTTCAACAAGTGGATGCTGCCGATCGGGCTGGTGCTCCTCGTCCTGACCGGCCTGGGTCCGCTGCTCGCGTGGCGCAAGTCCACGACGTCGAACCTGCGCTATCAGTTCCAGTGGCCGGCCCTCGCCGGCGTCCTCGTGGGGCTGTCGCTCTTCGGATTCGGGTTCCGCGTGTGGAGCTCCGGAGTCTGCTTCGCGCTCTGCGCGTTCGTCATCGCGACGATCGTCCAGGAGTTCGTGCGCGGCGCGAACGTGCGGCGCGGCTCGACGGGCACCGACATCCTCACGGCCATGATCGGACTGGTCGCGCGCTCGCGCCGCCGCTACGGCGGCTACATCGTGCACCTGGGGATCGTCCTGATGTTCCTCGGCTTCGCCGGCGAGGGCTACAAGCTCGACGAGCAGGTGCTGCTCAAGCCGGGCCAGGAGGCGAGCATTGGACGCTTCACCGTGCGGTACGAATCGCTCACGGTGACCGACGACGGCCAGAAGCAGATGATCACGGGGCACGTCGCGGCCCTCAAGGACGGCAAACCGATCGGCGCGATGGCGCCCGCGAAGTGGTTCTTCCGCAAGCACGAGGATCAGCCGACGACCGAGGTCGCGATTCACCGCAGCGCCGGCGAGGACCTCTACCTCGTGCTGGCCGGCTACGACATGCAGACGCAGTCGGCGACGTTCCAGATCGTCGTCAACCCGCTCGTCAACTGGATCTGGCTCGGGTTCGGCATCATGGCGTTCGGCACGGGCATCGCGCTCCTGCCCGAGAGCGCCTTCGCGTTTGCGGCGGCCAAAGTGCCGTCGGGCGCGGCGACGGCGGGCCTGGTGCTCATCGGCGTGCTGCTCGGGCCGCCCGTCGTGCGGGCGCAGCACGTCGAGAGCGCGCAGACAGTCGCCGTGCTGCCGCGGAGCCCGGTCGAGAAGGAGTTGCGCGCGGCGCTCATCTGCATGTGCGGCACGTGCGGGCGCCAGCTCGTGGGCCAATGCGCGTGCGGGTATGCCGCGCAGATGCGAGAGGAGATTGCGGAGCTCGTCAAGAAGGGCATGACCAGGGACGAGGTCCTCCAGTACTACATCACCAAGTACGGCAGCCAGGAGCCGCTCGCGGCGCCGATCGATCGGGGCTTCAACCGGCTCGCATGGCTGCTCCCGTACATCCTGGGCGCCGCCGGCGCGCTCGCCGCGGGTGGTTTTGCCGCGCACTGGTCGCGCCGCCCGCGCGGCGCCGGCGCACCCGCGGTCGCGCCGATCGAAGCGGACCCGGAGCTTCAGGCCAAACTTGACGATGAGCTCAGAGACCTCGACTAAGGTCAGGCGGAAGCCGGACACGACAGGGGACGCCGGTTTCCGGCCCTGGCACTTCTTCGTGCTCGCCTCGCTCATGGCCGCGACGGCGGGCGTCGTGTTGTCGCATGGAACCGGTCCCGCGAATTCGATCCTCATCAGCCTGTCCATCGGCGCGGCCGGCTCTGCGGGTCTCGGCTTCTACCGGATGCTCGCGCCGCTCGTGGCCGACGACGCCGGCGTCGGGGCCGACAC
>CAYHSN010000336.1:0-4373 GCA_964359235.1 uncultured Vicinamibacterales bacterium
CCTCGACGCCTATCGATTCGACAAGCTGCGCTACCTGCCGCAGGTCGTCGACTTCACCGGCTCTGCGGGCCGGACGCTGCTCGAGGTCGGGTGCGGCATCGGGACGGACCTCCTGCGCTTCGCACGGGGCGGCGCGAAGGTCGTCGGGATCGATCTGTCCGAGACGGCGATTCGGCTCGCGCGCCGCAATCTCGATCTGCATGGCGCGCCGGCCGCCGGCCGCCTGTGTGTCGCCGACGGCGCGCGGCTGCCGTTCGCCGACGCCAGCGTCGACGTCGTGTACGCGCACGGCGTGATTCAGTACTCCGCGCAGCCGCGGTGCATCGTCGAGGAAGCGCTGCGCGTGCTGCGGCCGGGCGGCGAGGCGATCTTCATGGTCTATAATCGGTGGTCCTGGCTCATGGCGCTGTCGAAGCTGATGGACGTGCCGCTCGAGCACGCGGACGCGCCGGGCCTGACCTTCTACACGATTCCCGAGTTCCAGCGCCTGCTGGCCGGCTTTGCGGGCGTGCGGATCGTGCCCGAGCGGTTTCCCGTCCGCTCGCGGCTGCACCGAGGCTGGAAAGCGGCCCTGTACAACGGCCTCTTCGTGGGCGCGTTCAACGCAGTGCCGCGCCCGATCGTGCGGCGGTTCGGCTGGCACTTGATGGGGCTATGCAGAAAGTGAGCGTGCGGCGGCATCTCGCCGTGCTGGGGCTGTTTGCCGCACTGGCGGTCCTGCACACCTGGCCGCTCGCGCAGGCGCCCGGTTCGCTCTCCCGCCACGACAACGGGGACGCCCTCCTGAATGAATGGGCCGTGGCGTGGGTGGCGCACCAGCTTCCGCGCGACCCGCTCCACCTGTTCGACGCAAACATCTTCTTCCCCGAGCGCAACACGCTGGCATTCTCCGAACACCTCTTCGTGCAGGGCCTGCTGGGCGCGCCGCTTCTCTGGGCCGGCGTCTCGACGACGGTCGTTCACAATCTGCTCATCCTGTTGGGACTCACGCTGACAGGCTGGACGATGTACCTGGTGATGGTTCGATGGACGGGCGATTCGACGGCCGCGGTGGTGAGCGGGTGTCTGCTCGCGTTCAACGCCTACACGCTCACGCGCCTGGCGCACCTGCAGGTGATGCACGCCGAGTTTCTCCCGCTGGCCGTGTGGGCGCTGGACCGGCTGGTCGAGACGCCGCGCGTGCGGTACGCACTGTGGCTGGCGCTCTTCTTCACGCTGCAGAGCCTCACGTCGAACTACCTGCTCGTGTTCACGATCTTCGCGCTCGCCGCGGCCGGGCTGGCCCGTCCCGAAGACTGGTGGGGCAGGCGGCGAGGTCCGCTTGCCGGGTCACTAGCGGTCGCGGCCGTTGTGGCCGTCGCCGCGATGCTGCCGTTCCTGCTGCCGTACTACTGGGCGCATCGAGACCAGGGGCTCGTCCGTTCGCTCGAAGAAGTGCGGCACTTCTCGGCGTCGTGGCGCGACTATCTCGCGACCGGCGGCCGGCTGCACTACGAGCTGTGGAGCCACCGGGTGTGGCGGGCGGCGCCGACGGCGCTCTTTCCCGGCCTCGCGGCTGTGGCCCTCGCGAGCGTGGGTCTCATGTCCGGCCGCGCGTTCGGTGATCGGCGCCAACGGATGTGGCTCGCGATTGGCGCGATCGGTGTGCTGCTGTCGCTGGGTCCCGTCGTTCCCGGGTACTCCACGCTCTACGGCGTGTTCCCGCTCCTCCAGGGCATCCGGGCGCCGGTGCGGTTCGGCTTCCTGATGCTGGCGGGAGTCGCCGGGCTCGCCGGTTTCGGCCTAGCCTGGCTCCGGACGCGGTGGGCCGGTCGAGGCGCCTGGCCGGCGATCGCTGGGTCTGTGGCGCTGCTCCTGGTCACCGCGGAAGCGTTCCGCGCGCCTGTCGTTTTCAGGCCGGCTCTCCGGATCCCGGCGGCGTATGACGTGCTCGCACACGAGGACGGTGCCGTCATTGTCGAGTTCCCGCTGCCACCGCCGCAGACCATCTTCAGGAACGCGCCTTACATGTTGTACTCGACCCGTCATTGGAAGCCGATGTTGAACGGCTACAGCGGCTTCATGCCGCGAAGCTACCTGGAGCATTGGGAGCTCATCAGGGAGTTCCCGAGTCGGAACGCGCTCGCGGCCCTGGCGCAACTCGGCGTGACCCACATCGTCGTCCACGACCCGGAGATTGCCCGCGACGCGGACCGGGCCGCCGCTCTGGCGCGCGTGGTGTCGCGCGACGGCGTCAGGATCTATCGCTTGGATCGGGAGCTGGCGCGGCGGCCCCCGAACGAGGAGACGCGACCATGACCGGCATGGCAGCGCCGAGTCGAACGCCGACGGGCCGCGACGCGTCGCCGAGCCCCCCGCGCGGGCCGGGCGTCGGGGCGGCGCTCACGCTCGCGGCGATCGTCATCGTTGCGGCGGTCGCTCGATTCTGGGGTCTGCAGTTCGGCCTGCCGCTCGTCTACGCGCGACCGGACGAGCTGATGATCTCGGATCGCGCCATAACGTTCTTCCGTGAGAGCACTCTGAATCCAGAGTTCTTCGACTATCCCAGCCTCTACCTGTATCTGACGGCGGCGCTCTACTTTGTGTATTTCCTCTGCGGCCTGGTGGCGGGCTGGTTCGACTCGCTCTCGACCTTCATCGAGAGCTGGGCGACCCACTGGGTGCCGTTCTTCCTGATCGGCCGCACCGTGGGTGCGGCGACCGGCACGGCGACGGTGCTGGTTGTCTACGCGATCGGCCGCCGTCTGTTCGACGCGCGGACCGGGCTCGTCGCCGCAGCGTTTTTCGCGCTGGCGTTCCTGCACGTCCGGGACTCGCACTACGCGACAACCGACGCGCCGATGGTGTGTCTCATGATGATCGCCGTCCTGTTCCTGGTGCGGGCGTACCAGGAGGGAAGGACGCGCGACCACGTGCTGGCGGGCGTGTTCGCCGGACTGGCGATGGCAACCAAGTACAACGCGTTTCTGTTGGCGCTGCCGATGGCGGCGCTCGTGTTGTTCCGCGTGTGGGACGCTCCGGGAGCGCGGCTCGAGGCGCTTCGCCGCAGCCGTGTGCTGCACCTGCTCGTGCCGTTCGGCGCGATGTTCCTGCTGGCGAGCCCGTACGTGCTGCTCGACTTCCGCCAGTTCCGGCACGACATCGCGGCGCTGTCGGGGCTTCATACGGCCGGCATGACGCCGCCGGAGATGCTGGGCATCGGGTGGAAGTACCACCTGATCTTCTCGCTGCGGTACGGGCTGGGCTTGCCGCTGCTTGTGACGGGCCTTGCGGGGCTGGCCTTTCTGCTGGCCCGGAGGCCCCGCATCGGTGTGCTTCTGGCGGTGTTTCCCATCGCCTACTATCTTGTGGCGGGGAGCGGCTACACGGTATACGTCCGTTACATGATTCCTGTGGTGCCGTACCTCTGCCTCGCGGGGGCCGCACTGGTCGGGGTTGTCGCGGATTGCGTGCGGCGCCTGGGTCGGGGGACAGTGGTCGCCGTGACCGTGGCGCTGGCGGCCTGTGTCGTCTGGCCGTCAGCCGAAAGCGTCTGGAGGTTCGACCGGCTGCTCGTCGAGCGGGACAGCCGGCTGGTGGCGGGCGACTGGGCGCTCGCCCACATCCCACCGGGGAGCACCATTTATCAGGCGGGCGCGATCTACGGTCAGCTTCAGCTCGAGTCGTCGCGGCCCTTCAAGTACCGATACTGGGTCTGGGACGAAGGATCGTTCCGGGTAAGCCGGAGGCCTTTCCGCTGGACGAACGACTGGCCGGACTGGATCGTGGTACAAGAGTCACCCCTGCCGTACGCACACGTCTCGCCGACCGTCGCCGCCAAGCTGAGGCACGACTACGCGCTGGAATACGCGTTGCGGGTGGTCGACCTGAACGAACCGCGCAACGTCTACGACGTGCAGGACGCGTTCTTCCTGCCGTTCGCGGGATTCGAAAAAGTCCGACGGCCGGGGCCGAACATCCTCATCTACCGCCGGCGGAGCTAGAAGGGCCGCACCATGCTGAAGCACCTCCTTGCCCTCGCGATCGTGGTCCTGCTTCTTCTCGCCGGTTTTCAGGCAAGGAGCCTGCGCCTGATGCGCGGCGAGATCGCCCGGCTTCAGGCAGCGTCGACGGACGAGACCCGCGCCGTCGCGTTGCGGCAGTTCACGCCTGAGCGGCACGACGAGGCGATTCGCGCCCTGCAGTGGCTCGATGCCTACGCTCGAGCGACCGAGGGCCTGCAGCGGGCGGAGGGGCTGTGCGCCGGCGGCCGGCTCGACGTCGAGGGGGTCGCCTGGCTCTTCGACTGGTACTGGAAGGAGCGTGTCGCGGGCGCGTCAGAGGAGCTTGCCCGCTTGCGCCTGATCGAGGCCATCAAGCGGACGCCCGAGTGG
>CAYHSN010000337.1:0-1735 GCA_964359235.1 uncultured Vicinamibacterales bacterium
CGTGCCCTTCGTCATCGCGACGCTGGCCAAGAAGGAGCAGCGCCGGAACCCGACCCCGCCCTTCATCACCAGCACGCTGCAGCAGGAGGCGGCCAAACGCTTCCGCTTCACGGCGAAGCGCACGATGATGATCGCGCAGACGCTCTACGAGGGCGTGGACTTGGGAGCCGGGACCCGGGAGGGGCTCATCACGTACATGCGCACGGACTCGGTGCGCGTTTCGGCGGATGCGCAGGCCGAGGCGCGCGAGGTGCTCGCGAAGCTGTTCGGACCCGCGGTCGTCCCCGAAACGCCGCCGGTGTACAAGGGCCGCTCGAGCGCGCAGGACGCCCACGAAGCGATCCGTCCGACGTCCGCGGCGCGCCACCCGGACGAGCTCAAGGCGATTCTGACGCCGGACCAGCTCAAGCTCTACAAGCTGGTCTGGCAGCGCTTCCTCGCGAGCCAGTCGGCGCCCGCCGTGCTCGAGCAGACCGCGGCGGACATCACGGCCGGCCCCGCGCAGTTCCGCGCGACCGGGATGGTCGTGAAGTTCCCGGGGTTCATGTCCCTCTACAAGGAAGCGCACGAGGAGGACGAGGCGACGCCGGAGGAGGAGCAGGAAGGGGCGCTGCCCGCCGGGCTCGAGGTGGGGGCGACGCTGGAGCTCAAGGAACTCAAGCCCGAGCAGCACTTCACGCAGCCACCGCCGCGCTACACGGATGCGTCCCTCGTCAAGGCGCTCGAGGAGGAAGGCATCGGCCGCCCGAGCACGTACGCGCCCATCATCAGCACCATCATGGACCGCGGTTACGTCGAGCGGCGGGAGGGGCGCTTCCATCCCACCGAGCTGGGCCAGCTCGTGAACGGCCTGCTCGTCCTGCACTTCCAGGACGTCATCAACGTGCAGTTCACGGCCCAGATGGAGGCGCGGTTGGACGAGATCGAGGCGGGCAAGGAGAACTGGACCGACGTCCTGCGCGCCTTCCACGGGCCTTTCGCCGCGGATCTCGAGAAGGCCAAGATCGAGATGCGGGACGTGAAGAGCGAGATGGAGACGGTCACCGACCTCGTGTGCGAGAAGTGCGGGAAGCCCATGATGGTCCGGTGGGGCCGGCACGGGAAGTTCCTCGCGTGCACCGGGTACCCCGAGTGCAAGAACGCCAAGTCCTTCGAGAACGATGCGGCGGGGAACATCGTCGTGCTCGTCCCCGAGGTCACCGACGAAAAATGCGACAAGTGCGGCGCGCCCATGGTGATCCGCTCCGGCCGGTTCGGGAAGTTCCTGGCCTGCCAAAAGTATCCCGAGTGCAAGACGACGCGCTCGATCCCGCTGGACTACGTCTGCCCCAAGCCGGAGTGCGGCGGCCGGCTCGTCGTGCGCCGCTCCCGCAAGGGCCGCGTCTTCTACGGTTGCAACAAGTACCCGGCCTGCACGTTCGTGACCTGGAACGCCCCCGTGAAGCAGCCGTGCCCCAAGTGCGGCTCGACCTTCCTGACCGAGCGCAAGCTCAAGGCGCTGCGGCGGCTGATCTGCCCGGTGGAAGGTTGCGGGTACGAGGTCGAGGAGACCACCGGCGGCCCGCCGACCGACCGGGCCGCCGTCGCGGACGGGATGGCCGCGGCACCCGCGACCGAGCCCGAGGCGCCACCCGTGGTCGTTCCCCCCGTCACGTAGGAGGGGTCAGGGCTTGACATGTGACATCGGGCGGGCGGATGGTCGTTTTGAGCGGCAGCTTGTACTTTTTTGCGAAGA
>CAYHSN010000337.1:1745-4351 GCA_964359235.1 uncultured Vicinamibacterales bacterium
GTCGGTGAGAAAGTCACATGTCAAGCCCTGACCCCGCACGCATCCGCGTCCGCTTCGCCCCCTCGCCGACGGGGAGCCTCCATGTGGGGGGCGTGCGCACGGCCCTGTTCAACTGGCTGTTCGCCCGGCATCATGGCGGGACGTTCATCCTGCGCATCGACGATACCGACCCGGTGCGCTCCAAGCCGGAACACCTCGAGCACATCAAGTCGTCCCTGCGCTGGCTGGGACTGGACTGGGACGAGGGGCCGGACGTCGGGGGACCGCACGCGCCGTACTTCCAGTCGGAGCGGCTCGCCAGGTATCGCGAGGCGGCCGAGCGCCTCGTTGCCGAGGGACACGCGTACTACTGCTACTGCAGTCCTGAGGAGCTGACGAAGAAGCGCGAAGCGGCGCAGGCGCGCGGCGAAGGCTGGACGTACGACCGCGCGTGCCGATCGCTGTCCCAAGACGAGATCGCGCGCCGCGAAGCCGGGAAGCAGCCGCGCGCCATCCGCTTCCTCGTCCCGTCCGGTCAGACCGAGTTCACCGACCTCGTCCGCGGGCGCATCGTCTTCGACCACGCGAACATCGAGGACTTCGTGGTGCTCCGATCAGACATGCACCCGACGTATCACCTCTCGGTCGTCGTGGACGACATCGACATGGCGATCACGCACGTGGTGCGCGGCGAGGATCACATCTCGAACACGCCGAAGCAGGTGCTGCTGTACGACGCGTTCACACAGCCGACGCCGGCGTTCGCGCACGTGCCGCTCATCATGGGGCCCGACAAGAAGCGCCTGAGCAAGCGACACGGCGCGACGTCCGTGATGGAGTACGAGCGGCTCGGGTACCTGCCCGAAGCGATGGTGAACTTCCTCGCGCTCCTCGGCTGGTCGCCGGGAGACAATCGCGAGGTGTTCAGGCGCGACGAGCTGGTATCCATCTTCACGCTCGAGGGGATCAGCGGCGGGAACGCGGTCTTCAATCCCGAGAAGCTGGATTGGTTCAACAGCCAGCACATCCTGCGCATGCCGCCGGCGGAGGTCCTGCGGCGCATCGAGCCGGATCTGCGCGCGGCGGGTTTGTGGCACGATGACCTCGCCGGCGCGCGCCGCGAGTGGGTCTTCAAGGTGATCGAGCTCCTCAAGCCGCGCGCGAAGAAGCTCGCGGATGTCGCGGTGACCGGGCGGCCGTTTCTCACCGACGCGATCGAGTACGACCCTGACGCGGTGCAGAAGCATTTGTCGCGCCCCGACACGAAGGACCTCCTGGCCGCGCTTCGCGATCGACTCGCGTCAGTCGATCCCTTCGCGCAGGCGCCGCTCGAGGCGGCCGTGCGCGAGCTGGCCGACGCCCGCGGCTTGAAGGCCGCGGTGCTCATTCACACGCTGCGCGTTGCGACGACAGGGCAGGCGGTGAGTCCCGGGATTTTCGAGGTGGTGGAGCTGATGGAAAGGGAACTGACGCTGCGCCGCCTCAGTGATGCTGAGCGACTGCTTCCGTAGCGGCCGAGCCTGCGGCCCGCCGGGCGTTGCTGAAGTCGGCCGCTACACGATCCTCAGTCACGCTGCGTTCGGATGCACGAAAGGGGCCACGAAGGCACGAAGGGCACGAAGGAACGCCAGCCTATCTGGCTCTTTCGTGTTTTCGAGTCTTCGTGGCCGTTCTCGTGATCTGCGGGGCTACCACCGTAGCACGCGGTGTCCGCGCCACTCCGGCCCTTCCTCCACGTACCGCCACTCAGGATTCTGCTGTTCATCGCGCAGGTTCCCGCGGATCGCGTCGAACGTCGCCAGGTGCTCGTCCGCGCATTCGAAGTACGTGATGAAGTCGAACTGCCCGTCGTGCCCGTGGCCGTCTGGGTGGTAGTAGAGCCTCCGGAAGATCCTTGAGATGCCGGCCTCGGCCGCGAGCGCGTGACCCTTCGCGGCCGTCTGCGTCTCGCGATCGGTGTGCGGGTAGAAATAGACGTGGCGCTCGAGCGAATTCATCGCCCACCACTCGGGCGATTTCCTGATCGGAATGATGATGGCGTTTCGCGCGAGCCGGCCCGTCATCCGCGTCAGCGCCTGTTTATAGGCGAACGCATACATCTCAGCGCTCGTGTACTGCGGCACACGCGTGGCGCCTTCGAGCGCGACGATCTGCGCGTGGTCGCCGAGCCGGCGGCGCAGCTCGACCTCGGCATCCTGCAGGCGCGGCCGGTACTTCGACGAGATCTGGATCGCGTAACGCGCGGCGGCGATCCCGCTCGACACGGCCGGGCCAGAGCCCTCCGCCCCACGCAATCCGCTGGCCGCCAGGAACTGGATCGTCTCGTGTGGTCCTGCGTCGTGCCCGTTCTGCACGTCGAAGTCGTTGAAGAAACCGCGCGCGACGAGGGCCCCGGCGTTGCGCAGGCGAAGCCTGGCCGCGTCGTCGTCATCACGGGGCGTGATGAAGATGAACTTCGCGAACGTCAGGTTGACGCCGAGATGGTCGGTCCCGTTCACAGACACAGAGGGTCTCTCCGCGGTCCTTCCGCGGTTCTTCCGTGGACCTTCCGTGGACCTTCCGTGGACCTTCCCTAATGGGGCCGTATCGGGCCCGGTGAAGTCCGGCTGTAAGGCGGGGGCGACAGG
>CAYHSN010000338.1:0-2799 GCA_964359235.1 uncultured Vicinamibacterales bacterium
GCGTACTTGCCGGTCGCCTCGTCCATGATCAGGCCCATGGCCACGCCGGCCACCGGCGACTTGAGCGGAACGCCCGCGTCCATCATGGCGAGCGCACCGCCGCAGACGGAGGCCATCGAGGACGACCCGTTCGACTCGAGAATGTCGGAGACCACGCGGACCGTGTAGGGAAACGCGTCCTCGGGCGGCACCATCGGCAGGAGCGCGCGCTCGGCGAGCGCGCCGTGCCCGACCTCGCGCCGGCCCGGTCCGCGCAGGAACGCGACCTCGCCGACCGAGAACGGCGGGAAATTGTAGTGCAGCATGAAGCGCTTGTAGATCTCGCCGTCGACCATCTCGATTTTCTGCTGGTCCTCGGCGGTGCCGAGCGTGGTGGCGACGAGCGCCTGGGTCTCACCGCGGGTGAACACGGCCGAGCCGTGCGCGCGCGGCAGCACGCCCACCTCGATCGAGATCGGGCGGACCTCGTCGAAGGCCCGGCCGTCGAGCCGCCGGCCGCGCTCGAGCACCTCGTCGCGCAGCACCTTCTCCTTGAGCTTCTTGAAGATCTGTTTGGCTTCGACCTTCCGTTCGACTTCGCCCTCCGGAAGGCCCGCGATGAGATCCTCGAGCACCTGATCGACGCGGTCGTAGTTCTCAATCTTGCCGCGGATGCGCATGGCCTCGCTGAGCGGGACGAGCACTTTCTCCTCGACTTCGCGGTAGAACTCGGTGCCGACGGTCCTGACGCTGACCTCGCGCTTCGGCCGGCCGATCTCACGCTTCAGATCGTCGATCGCATTCACGATCTGCCGGATGGCGTCGTGGCCGAGCTCGAGCGCTTTGATAATCTCTTCCTCGGTGACCTCGATGGCGCCGGCTTCCACCATCACGATGGCGTCGCGGCTGCCGGCGATCACGATGTCGAGACGCCCGCGGCGCCGCTCCTCGTAGGTCGGGTTCATGAGGAATTCGCCGTCGACGAGGCCGACGCGGACGCCGGCGATTGTGCGCTCGAAGGGAATCTCGGAAAGGCTGAGCGCCACCGACGCGCCCGTGATGGCGAGCACGTCCGAGTCGTACGCATCGTCGGCCGACAGCACGAGCGCGATGATCTGGGTCTCGTAGCGCCAGCCCTTCGGAAACAGCGGACGGACGGGCCGGTCGATCAGCCGGCACGTCAGGACTTCCTTCTCGGCCGGCTTGCCCTCGCGCTTGAAGAAGCCGCCCGGAATGCGCCCGGACGCGTAGGTGTACTCGCGATAATCCACGGTGAGGGGCAGAAAGTCGATCCCCTCGCGCGCGTTGGAGGCGTGGCAGGCGGTGACGAGCACCACGGTGTCGCCGTAGCGCACCAGGGCGGAGCCGTCGGCCTGCTTGGCCAGTCTGCCGGTCTCGATGGAAAGAGTCTGCCGGCCAATCTTCACTTCTCGTCTATGCATGGTTCTCGTGCCTCGGTCTTTCTGTCGTGGGGCAGGCGAGGAGAGGGGAGTGATGCGGCCCGTGGCGCGACACGCCCCCGACTGGGCCTACTTCCGGATGCCAAGCCGCCGGATCAGTTCGGCGTAGCGCTCGGAGTCCTTGCTCTTGACGTAGTCCAGCAGGCGGCGGCGTTGCCCGACCAGCTTGAGCAACCCGCGCCGCGAGTGATGATCCTTGGCGTGGGCCTTGAAGTGTTCGGTCAGGTAGTTGATGCGCTCGCTCAGGACGGCCACCTGGACCTCAGGCGACCCGGTGTCCGCTTCGTGGACCTTGTACGTGCTGATGACCTCGGTCTTCCGTTCCTTGCTCAGTGGCACTGAAGCACCCTCCACGCACGGCCCAGAAAGGCCCCCCGCCGGGGTGACGGGGTGCTCATCCAAACCAGACCGCCGTTGTACGCGAGACTTTATGGTCAAATAACACAACATCTTACCTTAGGACGACGACGGGATGCAAAACACCGATTCCGGGCTCCGCGATGGCGATGAGCGCGCCCCGACCGTCAAACAGCCGGGTGAACGGCGCGTCAGGGATTGGCCCCGCGACGTCGGACGCCATCACGGCGTTACCGTGCGCGGCGCGCCGGGCGCCGCGCTCACTCAGGGTCAGCGAGGGGACCTCTGGCAGCAGCGATTCGATCGAAATCAGCCGCGCGGCCGCGCCGAAACCCTCCGCCTCGACCGTCGCCAGCGGCACGGCCTGGTCGAGGGTGAACGGCCCGGAGCGGGTGCGGCGGATGGACTCCAGATGCGCGCCGCAACCCAGGCTGACGCCCAAGTCGTGCGCGAGTGACCGGACGTAGAAACCCGCCGAGCACACGACACGGACATCGACGGCCGTGCCGTCCACCCCCAGAAGGTCCAGCGCGTGCACCGTGACGCTGACAGGCGCCGGTTCGACCGGCGCCTGTCGGCGGGCGAGGTCGTACGCCCGGACACCGCCGATCCATTTCGCCGAGAAGGCCGGAGGGGCCTGCTGAATCACACCGCGAAACGGCGCAAGCGCGTTCGCGATGGCCGCCTCATCCGGCATCGCTGATCCGCCCGGGACCCGTCCCGCCTGTGGCGCGGGTTCGCCCGTGGCATCGAAGGTGTCCGTCGCCAGACCCAGCCGGATCCGCGTGTCGTATGCCTTCTCGCTGGCCGCGAAAAAGCGCGCGAGGCGCGTCGCCTGTCCCAGGAGCAGCGGGAGCACGCCGGTCGCCATGGGATCCAGTGTACCGGTGTGCCCGACGCGCTTCACCGCCAGGGCTCGTCTGACCCGCGCGACCACGTCGTGAGACGAAGGGCCGGACGGCTTGTCGATGACGAGGGCTCCGTTCATGAGAGATGGGATTTC
>CAYHSN010000338.1:2899-4339 GCA_964359235.1 uncultured Vicinamibacterales bacterium
TCGTAATCCTCCAATATGCAATCCTGAAATATGCAATTCAGGGTCTGTTACCCTGGGCGATCGCCCGAGCCACTTCTGCGATAATCCGTCCGCTGACGTCCTCAAGCTTCCCCTCGACGGTGAAGCCCGCCGCGTTGGTGTGCCCGCCGCCGCCGGAACGCACGGCCACCGCGCGCACGTCGACCGCGCCCTTCGAGCGCAGGCTCACGCGGACTTCGCCCGGCCGCTCGGTCCGGAACATCACGACGGCCTGCACGTCGCGGGCGGCGAGCGGGAGGTTGATGAGACCCTCGGTATCGTCGCGCGCGCCGCCGGTGTCGTCGAGGATCTGATCGTCCAGATGGAGCACGGCGAGCCGGCCCGCGTCCTCGAGCTGCATGCCGGCGAGGAGCGCGCCCGTGAGCTTCAGCTTGCCGACCGTGCTGGTGTCGAACACCTCGCGGGCGACCGCTGCCGCGTCGACGCCGGCCTCGGCCGCGCGTCGGCACATCTCGAAGGTGCGCGCCGTGATGTTCGAGTGGCGGAACGAACCGGTATCCGTGAGGATCGCGAGGTAGACGTGGATGGCGATCTCGCGGCTCAACGGGACGCCGAGGGTATCCACGAGTTCGAGCACCAGCTCCCCGCAGGCCGACGCCGTCTGATCGAACCAGTTGATCGCGCCGTAGCCCGTGTTGCCGAGGTGGTGATCGATGTTGATGACGACGTACCGGTCGAGTCCTGCGACGCCGGGCCGGGAGAGATCGCCGCACTCCAGCACGAACGCCGCGTCGAACTCGCCGTCCACGGCGTCGGCGACCTCGATGTCCGCCGCGCCGGGAAACGCGAGGTACGGCGCCGGCACCGGATCGTGGTTGACGAGGCGCACGTCCTTGCCCAGGCCGCGCAGCGCCCAGGCGAGGGCGAGCTGCGAGCCAATCGAGTCGCCGTCGGGACGCGCGTGTGACGTGATCAGGAAGCGGCGGCCCTTGCGGACCACATCGCGGATCTCGTTCCGAACGACGGCGTCACTCATCCGTGTCATCCGGCGGGGCGTCCGCGAGCGGCGCGTCCCCGGCGTGAATCTCGCGCAGCAGTTCGTCGATGCGTTCCTGGCGATCGAGGCTCTCGTCGAAGTGGAAGACCAGCTCGGGGACGCGGCGCAGGCGCAGCCGCGACGCGATCTGGCGCCTGAGGAACGGCATCGCGCGCGCGAGCGCCTTTGCCGACTGCCGGCGGGCCTGCTCGTCGCCGAGCGCCGTGTAGTAGACCCGCGCGAGCTGCAAGTCGGCGGTCAGCCGCACGGACGTGATCGTGATGAAGCCGATACCGGGGTCCTTGACTTCGCGCGCGAGGAGTGCGGTGAGCTCGGCGCGAATCTGATCCCCGACGCGATCGGGGCGGGAGCCTTGGGACATGGCGACGCTGTCGATCGACACCGTAATTGTTTAGCGCCTCTAG
>CAYHSN010000339.1:0-2975 GCA_964359235.1 uncultured Vicinamibacterales bacterium
CTTCCGTGGGCCCTTCCGTGGCCCTTCCGTGGGCCCTTCCGTGGCCCTTCCGTGGTCCTTCCGTGGGCCCTTCCGTGGGCCCTTCCGTGGCCCTTCCGTGGCCCTTCCGTGGCCCTTCCGTGGCCCTTCCGTGGTCCTTCCGTGGTCATTTCACCAGATACTGGAACACCGCCTGCAGGTTGTCGTCCGGCGAGGTCACTTCGTCGATCTCGCCGAAGGTCTCCAACGCGGCCATCTCGGTCAGGCGCGTGTAGAACGCGTCGGGCCGCGCGGTCTCGACCACCACCGCCCCGCTCTCGAACCGCAGGCTCAGCACATCGTCGTGCGCGAGGAACTCGCGCGCGAGGCCTCTCGGGTCGCGGGCCTTCACGTAGACGGTGTGCGGGTGCTCGTCGATGAGCTCCCGGATCTGGTGCACGTCGCCCTCGGCGAGGATCCGGCCGTTGTTGATGAGCAGGATGGTCGAGGTCATGGCCTCGATCTCGTGCAGGATGTGACTCGATACGAGCAGGCTCTTGCCACCTCGCGCCCAGTCGCGAATCAGCCGGATGGTCTTGCGCCGCGCCAGCGGGTCCATGCCCGAGAGCGGTTCGTCGAGGATCAGCAGTTCAGGATCGTGGACGATGGCCTGCGCGAGCTTGACGCGCTGCCGCATGCCCTTGCTGTACGCGCCGATCTTCTTGTCTGCCGCATCGAGGAGCTCGACGGTCGCGAGCGCCTTGTGCGCGGCCTCCTGAGCCGCCTTCTCGTCGAGGCCGTTGAGCCGGACGAGGGCCATGACCCACTCGAGCCCGGTCATGCGGTCGTAAAACGCGTCCTGCTCGGGGCAAAAGCCGATGCGGAAGAACAGGCGGGGGTTGCGCCAGATCGGCCCGCCCAGCACGGTGACCGTGCCCTTGCTCGGCCTGAGCTGGCCGGTGATGAGCTTCATCAACGTCGATTTGCCCGCGCCATTGGGCCCGAGCAGGCCGGTGACGCCCGGCGGGATCGCCACGCTGACGTCGTTCAGGCCGATGACCTGCCCGTACCACTTCGAGACGTGGTCGGTGGCGATGATGGGCGCGCTCACGTCACCACCTCCACGCCGCGCACGCGCCGCTCGAGCACGGACGTCGACACGGCGACGAGGCCGACGATGACGAGCAGCGAGACGGCCCAGGGCGTGTCGTATCGCGGCTTCATGCGGAAGATGACATCGATGACCTGCGCGAGGTTGGCCGTGAAGGAGATCCAGGACACGGCGGTGCTGCCGGTGATCGCCATGAGCGCGCCGTACAGCGCCTGCGTGAAGAAGACCGCGCCCGCGTAGAGGACCGCGACGTAGCGGGCGCTGTTCGACAGCGACGACAGCGCCAGCATCGTGAAGGAGAACAGCAGCACCTGCACGAGCGACGCCAGCGTGATGGCCGGGAAGAGGAACAGGTTCGCGCGCAGGAAGGTGAAGCTCCCGGCGAAGGCCACCTGCAGCAGGAGCAGCAGGATGCCGGGGACCCACGTGACGGCCAGCAGGAACACGATCAGGACGGCCAGCTTGCCGGCGATGTATTCGATCCGCATCAGCGGCTTCGACAGGTAGATCTGCAGCGCGTTGGCCCGGCGATCGTTCGCGATCAGGCCCGCGCCGGCCCAGATCGTGACGAAGAAGCCGAAGACACCCTGCTGGTCGATGAACTCCCGGAAGGTTTCCGCCGAGGGCGCCAGCATCGTCGCCTGCGGGAAGTTGGCGGCGATGTAGATCTGCACCGCCCGGACGATGAAGGGGATCCACGCGAAGATGAGCAAGCCGATGAAGGCGCGCTTCTTCACCATCGACGTGATCCCGGCCCACGCGATGACCGCCCACGCGCGGCCGGGCGTGTCGCGCTGCCCGCCGTATCGCCGGTAACTTTGATCGTGTATGGGCATCTGCAGAATCTCAGGATTTCAGGATTTCAGGATTTCAGGATTTCAGATTGCCACGCCGCATCGGACGCTCGTAATCCTGCAATATGAACTCCTGAAATATGCAATTCAGTCCTCCCCCACGGCCTTGGCGAAGACGTCCTCGAGCGTCGGCAGGCTCGGCCGGAGGTGACGCACCTGCACGCCGTGCCGCGCCGCCAGCGCGAAGAGCGCCCGCTGGTCGCGGCCGTCGGGCACGTACACGCGCATGACGTCCTCGTCGGTCGCGTGGCATTCCATCCCGGACGCGCGCATGACCTTGACGAACGCGTCCTCGTCACCCTTGATCCGCAGTTCGTACACGCGGCCGCCCGGGCCCTTGAGGTCCTCGATCGGTCCCTGGGCGACCACGGCGCCCTTGTCCATGACGACGACGTGATCGCAGGTGTACTCCACGTCGGGCAGCAGGTGCGACGAGAGGATCAGGTTGACGTTCTTGTTGTGCGCGAGGTCGCGTATGAGCTCGAGCATCTCCTCGCGGCCCTTCGGGTCCATGCCGTTGGTCGGCTCGTCGAGAAACAGCAGGTCCGGATCGTGCACGAGGGCCTGCGCCAGCTTGATCCGCTGCTTCATCCCCATCGAGTAGGTCTCGAGGTTACGGTAGCGGGCTTCTCCGAGGCCCACGTAATACAGGACTTCGTGCGCGCGCTGCATGGCATCGACCGCCGGCAGGCCGGCGAGCTGGCCGCAGTAGGCGACAAACGACACGGCATTCATGCCCGGAATGTGCGCATCGGTTTCCGGCATGTAGCCGAGGCGCGCGCGAATCTCGAGCGGCTGGTGCACGACATCGAGGCCCAGCACCTGCATGCGCCCCCGGTCAGGTTTGATGAACCCGAGCAGCGCCTTGAGCATCGTGCTCTTGCCGGCGCCGTTCGGGCCCAGCAGGCCGACCGCGCCGCGTTGAAACACGGCGCTCACCTCGCGCAGCGCGCGGTGGGACCCGTAGCTCACGCTGACGTTGTCGAGCTGGACGGCGGCGGATGACGAGGTGGACGGATCAGGGTTCAAGGTTCTCGGATCCAGGTTCCAGG
>CAYHSN010000339.1:3075-4332 GCA_964359235.1 uncultured Vicinamibacterales bacterium
TCCTACGATACGAAACCGCCACTCATCCGGTTCGCCGGCCGCAGCCGAGGGTCCGTCGAACCGGGAACCTCGAACAGAACCGAGGACCTTGAACCGGAAACCGAGCACCTGTCAGAGATTGCCTCGCAAGCCCAGCTCGTCCGCCTTCTCCCGCATGAAGCGGATGACGTTGGCCGCGTGCTCCTCGAGCGGCACGCCGATTTCCTCGGCGCCGCGCCTGAGATCGTCGCGGCTCACGGCCCGCGCGAAGGCCTTCTCCTTCATCCGCTTCAGCACGGACGACGCCTCCAGGTCGAGGAGGCTCTTCGACGGACGCACGAGCGCCGCGGCGGTGACAAATCCGCACATCTCGTCGCAGGCGAACACCGTGTGCTCGAGGCGCGTCTCGCGCGCGACGCCCGTGTGATCGGCGTGCGACTGAATCGCGCGGATCGCCCACTCGGGATAGCCGCGCGCGCGCATGATCTCGGCGCCGCGAAACGGGTGATCCTTGAGGTCGGGGTAGCGGTCGTAGTCGAAATCGTGCAGGAGCGCCACGACGCCCCAGGCGTCCTCGTCCTCACCCCAGCGCCGCGCGTAGCCGCGCACCGCGGCTTCGACCGCGAGCGCGTGCTTCCGGAGGTTCTCGTTCTGGGTGAACTCGGTCAACAGGGCCCAGGCCGCGTCACGTGACAGGGTCATCGGGGGATGACCTTACCCCGCCGCTTTCGCCATTGTCAACGCGCGGAATCCGCGGGCCGATCGACGGCGGCGGCCATCCGCGCGGCTTGCTCGATGACGGCGGAAGTCTTCGGCGTCAGCGCGTAGGGCGAGAGATCGGAAGGGTCGGCGAGCGTCACGTCAGTGACATCCGACGCGTGCACGAGGCGCCCGCCGACGGCCTTGCACAGGTAGTCGATGAGCACGAAGTGGTACCGCACCTGCTTCGCATCGTCCAGCAGGATGCGATCGAACACCTCGACGACAGGCCCGACGTCCACAGCCAGGCCGGTCTCCTCGCGCACCTCGCGCGCGACCGCGGCTTCGAGCGTCTCGCCGATCTCGACCGTGCCGCCCGGCAGGCTCCACTGACCGGCCAGCGGCTCGTAGCGGCGTCGAATGAGCACCACCTGGCCGCCGACGAAGATGACCGCGCCGGCCCCGACGATCGGACGCGAGGGGTAAGTGCGAGGGATCGGCGGCCGCTCGACGGCGGCCGTGAGTGCGTCGAGCGTCGCCGGCGAGGCGACGCTGCGGTGGCGCCGGATGAACCCTTCC
>CAYHSN010000340.1:0-4321 GCA_964359235.1 uncultured Vicinamibacterales bacterium
CTCGTTCCTCGTTCCTCGTTCCTCGTTCCTCGTTCCTCGTTCCTACTCGTTACTCGTTACTCGTTACCCGTTCCTCGTTCCTACTCGATCTCCATGACGTTGTACAGTGTGTCGCGCTCGACCGGTTCTCGGCCGGCCCCGCGAATCAGGCGGCGCAGGTCGGCGGTCGAGAGCGCCTCGGGCGTTCGCGCGCCAGCCATGTGGTAGATCCGCTCCTCCTCCACCGTCCCGTCGAGATCGTCCACGCCGAACCAGAGCGACGTCTGCGCGACTTCGACGCCGGTCGCGATCCAGAAGGCCTTCACGTGCGGGATGTTGTCGAGCATCAGGCGCGCGACGGCGTGCACCCGCAGCGTGTCGGCCGCGGTCGGCGCCGGCAGCTTCCTCATCTGGTTGTTGTCGGGATGGAACGCGAGCGGGATGAACGCCTGGAAGCCGCTCGTCTCGTCCTGGAGCGCGCGCGCGCGCAGCATGTGATCGACGCGCTCGGCCGGCGTCTCGATGTGGCCGTAGAGCATCGTCACGTTCGAGCGCATCCCCATCCGGTGCGCCGTGCGGTGGATGTTCAAGTAGCGATCGCTGCCGCACTTGTCGTCGCAGATCTTCTTCCGCACCCGCTCGGCGAAGATCTCCGCGCCGCCGCCCGGCAGCGAGTCGAGCCCCGCGGCCTGCAGCTCGAGGAGCACCTGCGCGTCGGTCTTGCCGTACAGATCCGCGAAGAACGCGATCTCGACCGCCGTGAAGCACTTCAAGTGGATGTCCGGCCGGATCCGTTTGAAACCGCGCAGGAGTTCCAGATAGTACTCGAACGGCAGGTCCGGGTGCAGCCCGTTGACGACGTGGACTTCGGTGAGACGGAGATGCTCGCGCTGGCGCAGCTTGTCCCACGCCTGCTCGAGCGACATCGTGTACGAGCCGGGATCGCCGGGCTGCAGCCGCGCGAACGAGCAGAACAGGCAGTTGGCGACGCAGACGTTGGTGGCCTCGATCCGGATGTTGTGGTTGTAGTAGGCGCGCGGGCCGTGGCGGCGCTCGCGCTCCCGATTGGCCAGCCAGCCGAGCGCCAGCAGGTCCGGACACTCGAACAGGCGGACGCCGGCGTCGAGGCTCAGGCGCTCGCCAGCGTCGAGCCGGTCGGCGATGTCGGCGATTCGCGCGTCAGTCAGGCGTCTCCGCTTCATGACTCAAGGGACGGAGTCTTCGACAATCTTCAGTCGCCAGTCGTCAGTCTTCAGTTCATTCTACATTCTCCATTCTCCATTCTCCATTCCTGCACCGTGATATACTCCGGCCTGGCAAACTGACGCTCACCCGGCGACTCCGGGAAGTGGGTGCAAAGCCCACACGGTGCCGCCACTGTAAGCGGGGAGCGGAAGTCCTCTCGAATCGCCACTGTGCTCTTTCGGTCTGGTCCGGCTGAAGCCGGACGCTACGATTGGAGCATGGGAAGGCGCGGGGCTTCCGCGACGATCCGCGAGTCAGGATACCGGGTCACCGGGTCCGTCCTTTCGCCTGCTGCGGCCGCCCGGCTGCGGCAGGCTCGGCGCGAGACACGCCGAGAGAGGAGCCCCGTGATCCGTTTTCCCCGTCTTTCTCCACTGGTTCTTCGATTCCTGTTCGTGGTCTGCGCGATGGCGTTCGCGCCGACCAGCGCGCGCGCCGCCACGCTCGCCGGGACGGTCACCGACCCCCACGGCCGCCTCGTCCATCACGCGCGCGTGCTCGTCCTGGCGCGGGCCACGGTGGGCGCGGCGGCCGAGACCGACGAGCGCGGGCGCTTCACGATTCGCGATCTGCCCGCGGGCACCTACGCGATCGACGTCGCGCTCGAGGGGTTCCGCAGCGAGCCGGTGACCGTGCGGATGGCGGCGGACGAGGACCGCGATGTCGCCGTGCGCCTGCAGCTGTCGGCCGTCACGGAGTCGGTCGTCGTCTCGGCCGCGCACGTGGATCTCGTGCGGTCGCGCGTGCCGGCGAGCGTGACGATCATCACGGGCGAGGACCTGCGGGCGCGCCAGGCGGAAACCGTGGCCGACGCGCTCGGCCGCGTGCCCGGCCTCACGGTCCAGCGAAGCGGCGGCCGGGGCGCGATCACGTCACTCTTCCCGCGCGGCGGCGAGTCGAACTACACGCTCGTTGTCGTGGACGGCGTGCCGCAGAACGCGTTTGGCGGCGACTTCGACTTCGCGCACCTCGCGGCCGCCGGCGTCGAGCGCATCGAGGTCGTGCGCGGCCCGCAGAGCGCGGTCTACGGCGGCGGCGCGATCGGCGCGGTCGTGCAGGTCGTCACCGGCCACGGCGGCCCGCCGCGTCTCGAAGGGTCCGTCGAAACCGGCGGCTTCGACACGACGCGACTCGCCGTCTCGACGAGCGGCGCGCGCCGCGGCTGGGGCTGGGGCCTGTCCGCCGGACGCCTCACCGCGAACGGGTTCACGGGCGCCGCGCCGGCCGCCGGCGAGCGTGTGTCGAATGACGACGACCGCGCGAACCACGTCGCCCTGAGCGGAAGCTGGACGGGGCCGCGCCGCGCCGAAGTGCGGAGCGACATCCGGGTCGAAGAGAACGAGCGCGGGTTTCCGGGACCGTTCGGGTCCGACCCGGCGGGCCTGTTCCCCGGCGTCGATCGCGTCTCACGCGGGACGAACACGACGCGGACGTACGCCGTTGGCGGCGGCGTCGACTGGACGCCGCGCGTTCGCCCGCTGGCGCAGGTGTCGTACGCCGATCTCGAAGGCGAGTTCACGAGTCCCTACGGCACGTCGCTGTCGGCGACGCGGCGCTTCAGCGCACGGGTCCAGGCCGATCTGACCGCGCGGCCCGCGCTCGGGCTGTCGCTCGGCGTCGAGTTCCTGCAGGAGCGCGGCGAGAGCACGTTCATCACCGGTGCGGCCTTCGATCCGATTCCGGTCCGCCGCAGCGTCGTGGGTCCTTTCGCCGAGGCGCGCTACGAGCGGGGCTCGCGCCTGTTCGTCGTGGCCGGCGTGCGCCTCGAGCGCATCCATCGCGACGCGCTCGACGACAACCCGAGTCCGTTCGCGCCGCGGCCCGACTTCGCCGCCGACACGCGTGTCGCGACGACGCCGAGGGTGGCGGCGTCCTATTTCCTGCAGCCGGCGCCGGCGCGTTCGCGCGGGTGGACCAAGTTTCACGCGAGCGCGGCGGCGGGCATCCGGCCGCCCAACGCCTTCGAGATCGCGTTCACCGACAATCCGTCGCTCGCGCCCGAGCGCAGCCGGAGCGTCGACGCCGGCGTCGAGCAGGCGCTCGCCGGCGGGCTCGTCGTACTCGACGCGACGGCGTTTCTCAACCGCTACGACGATCTGATCGTCGCGGTCGGCCGTTCGTTGCAGGACGCGAGCCAGTTCCGCACCGACAACATCTCGAACGCGCGCGCGCGCGGCCTGGAGATTGCCGCGGCGCTCAGAGCGCCCTCCGGGCTCGAGGCCTCGCTCGCCTACACGTGGCTCGCGACCGAGGTCCTCGCGGTCGACGGGCTGCCGGGGCACGCCCCGCCGCCATTCACACCTGGCGATCCGCTGATCCGCCGTCCGCGCCATCACGTGTCGCTCGACCTGGCGATGCGGCGCGGCCGCGCGACGGGTTTTCTGCGTGCGGGGGCACGCGGGCGCATGCTCGACGTCGAGCCGAACCTCGGCGCCTTCGGCGGCCTGTTCACGTCGGCCGGCTACCTGGTCGCCGATGCAGGCGCGTCGTGGCAGATCACGCGCCAGATGGAGCTGTTCGGACGCGTGACCAACCTGTTCGATCGACGGTACGAGGAGACGCTCGGCTATCCGGCGCTTTCCCGCTCCGCCGTGATGGGAGTTCGCGTTGCTGTCCGCCGCTGACCTCCGGTTCGCGTACGGCGAAGCGCCGGTGCTCGGCGGCGTGAGCCTCACGGTCGGCTCGCGCGCGCTCGTCGGCATCCTCGGTCCGAACGGCTCGGGCAAGACGACGCTCCTGCGGATGCTGGCGGGGCATCTGAAACCGGATTCGGGGTCGGTGACGCTCGACGGGCGCGAGGTGGCGTCGCTCGCGCGCACCGCGCTCGCGCGCCGCATGGCGGTTGTGCCGCAGGAAACCCATCTCGCCTTCGACTACAGCGTGATGGAGATGGTACTGATGGGCCGGTATCCGCACCTTGGCGCCTTCGAGCTCGAGGGCCCGCGCGATCTCGCCATCGCGCGCGACGCGCTCGCCGCGACGCACACCGAGACGCTCGAGGCGCGGTCGTTCGACACGCTCAGCGGCGGCGAGAAGCAGCGCGTGGCGATCGCGCGCGCCCTCGCCCAGCTCGACCGCACGGGCGGCGGCACGGCGC